>NZ_JARESQ010000029.1:0-82727 GCF_046028085.1 Paraburkholderia sp. RL17-380-BIE-A | reverse complement strand
AGCGTATTTGAGCGCCATCAGCAGTACGAATTTGATGGCGAGGACGATGGCGATGTCCCGCGCCAACGTCGGACCGCGCACCCAGCCGTGGAACCTCTTGCGCAGGCTCGGGCGGCGGACGGTATTGCGATTGAGGGCTATGGTCATGATCGGTAGAAGGCAACTTCACACCGGTGAATCCGGCTGGCGCCAGGCCGCTTGAACGCATCAACGGTCTGGCGAATGCATCCCGATTCTAGGAGCAGAACCTCGCGCGCAACGGTTCCGTGCTGCGGCATTGGGTCGCGAGACTTGCGTCGTTTGACCAGTATTGCTATCGGGTTTGTGTTACGTCAAGAAACGCGTTGACCTTGCATTGGGCTGCACGCATGCGGGCGCCTGGGGGGCATGCGGCAGCGCGGGCGAAAAAAAGCCCCGCCGTCTTGCGAGGGCGGGGCTTTAGCGGTTGGCTACCGCGCGCCGGGCGAACCGGCATGCTGAAACGCTTCAGGCTTTACGCATATTCGGTGAGCGCACCGCGCATCTTCTTCATTGCGCTCGCCTCGATCTGGCGAATCCGCTCGGCCGATACGCCAAACTCGTCGGCGAGTTCGTGCAGCGTCGAGCCACCCGAGCCGTCGTCTTCCACCTTCAGCCAGCGTGCCTCGATGATGCGGCGGCTGCGGGCGTCCAGTGCGTCCAGCGCGCTTGCGATACCGTCGCTTTGCAGCTTGTCGCGCTGACGCGAAGCCAGCACGGCAGTCGGTTCGCTATGCGAGTCGGCCAGATAAGCGATCGGCGCGTACGACTCTTCGCCGTCTTCAACCTGGCCTTCCAGCGCGATGTCGCCGCCGGACAGACGCGTTTCCATTTCGGAAACTTCTTCGCGCTTCACGTTCAACTCTTTGGCCAGATCGTCGATCTGGTCCGGCGTGAACGCGCCCAGCCCTTGCTTGTGGCTGCGCAGATTGAAAAACAGCTTGCGCTGCGCCTTGGTCGTGGCGACTTTCACCATCCGCCAGTTGCGCAGAATGTATTCGTGGATCTCGGCCTTGATCCAGTGCATGGCGTACGACACGAGGCGCACGTTCTGCTCCGGATCGAAGCGCTTCACGGCCTTCATCAGGCCGATATTGCCTTCCTGGATCAGGTCGGCGTGCGGCAGTCCATAACCCAGATAGTTGCGCGCGATCGATACGACCAGCCGCAGGTGCGACAGGACGAGACGGCGCGCGGACTCGAGGTTGTCCTGCTCGCGAAATTCGGTGGCGAACTGGCGTTCTTCCGCCGGCGTCAGCATCGGAATCCGATTTACGGCCTGGATGTAGGCGTCGATATTGCCCAGTTGACCGGGCAGCAGCGAGGAATGCGAGAGCGCCAGCGCACCTGCCGAAGCGGCCTTAGCCGACGACGGGCTCAGAGTACTCGGAAGGGTCATTGCATGGCTCACGTAGGAAACTCCTTTGGAATCAGACAAAAGCTTGTTCAGGTAACGACTCCAGCGTTGGATGTTAGCACTCTGATTTACCGAGTGCTAATACTTAGAGGGCGTAGGGCCTTCTAGGTTCCGCAAATCGCTATTGAAATTCACGATCCAATAGCCATGGTACGCCTTGTTCAGCACCTCTGTTTGGAGCGTAGAAGTTACCTGTCAAAGCGCATTTGAGACGATAAGTGACCGATATTTGCTGAATTTGAAGTGACTAATTGCGAAAAATTGGATTCCTTCATACGATCCACTTAATCGAGATTGACCTTAGAATACGCAGAACTGTTACGAATTGTTCAACGTTCGGCGGAGAGCGGGTGTTAGATGAACAACAAAAAGAATGCTTTGCGTGGTCTGGCTCTAAAAATTGCGACAGGGGCGGTACTGGTGGGAATGTCGGCATTGGCTTCAGCGGACCAGTTCGGCGTACAGGTGGCCGGTGGACTCGGCGATCGTCACGTCAAGAAACTCGATCTGGGAATCGTCTGGGATCCGGATCTGACCTGGTGGCAGATCGGCGACTGGCATTTCTCGCTGATCGGCGAAGCGCATGTGGCATGGTGGCACACCAACGAAGGCAACGTGCACGACAATATCGCCGAGGTTGGCGTGACGCCGATCATCCGCTTCATCAAGGAATCGGGCCCGATCCGCCCGTATGCCGAAGTAGGCGCGGGCATCCGCTTGCTTTCGAGCCCTCGGCTATCTTCGACCTTCACGCTGGGCACGGCGTTCCAGTTCGCTGACATGGCCGGCCTGGGCATGCAGTTCGGCAACCGCCAGCAGTATCAGGCGGGCTATCGCTTCCAGCATATTTCCAACGGCGGTATCAAAGAGCCGAATCCTGGTATAAATTTCCACCAGCTATATCTGCAATATAACTTCTGACGACCGTGGCCACGTTCGGCTCATCGGTGCGAGGGGCTGAGCGATGGTGGCAAAGATATTCGAAGCGATTCGCGCGGTCGAGCGAGAGCGTTTTCGTGCAATGGTCGACGGCGACGGCCAGTCGCTCGACTCGCTGCTCGCGGATAACGTGAGCTACGTTCACACGAACGGCAAGCGGGAAACGAAGCGGCAGTTCATCGACGGGATTGTCGCGGGGCGCCGCCGCTATCGGCAGATCGAGGTGCAGTCGCAAGATCTGCTGCCGGTCGGGCGGGAAACCTGCGTGGTCACCGGCCGGGCGTTGATCGAAATGGAAGCGAACAACGGCGCGCTGCTGTTTCCGATTGCCTACACGGCGATCCATACGCAGGAAGACGGGCAATGGCGCCTGATCGCCTGGCAAGCGACGCGTTGCGCAATCGAGTGAACCTTTTGAGCTCACTCTATCGGGCCGGTTGCGCCTTTTGAGCGTCCGGTTGCCACGAGCGAGCGGGTAGCTCGCTTGTGGTTTGCGTGTGTCCCGCGCATGTGCCGCTTTGGCTTCGGCGTGGGGCTGATCGCGGCCTCACTTGCGGCCTGATTCGAGGCCTTACCCAAGGCCTCTCCCGGAGCCAGATTGTCAGGCCGCGACGCTCTCCTGATCCACACCGCTCCACTCGCGACTACCCATCGTTTCGGCCTCGACCATGACAGTCTTTTCGGCCGCGACGCCTTGTCGCGCCCCATGCTTTGCCTGAATCACCGTATCGCCCGCATACGGGTGCCGCGGATCCACCGGCAACTGGTTGCACCGCTCCACCACGCGCCGGATCGCCGCCATATCCGAGAAATCGAGCCCCGTGTCGATGCCTTGCGTAGCCAGATTCATTGCGAGCGCGACGAGATCGACATTGCCGGTGCGCTCGCCGTTGCCGAACAGACAGCCTTCGACGCGGTCCGCACCCGCCAGCAGCGCCAGTTCCGCGGCGGCCACGGCGGTGCCGCGATCGTTATGCGGATGCACGGACAGCACGATGCTGTCGCGATAGGCGAGATTGCGATCCATCCATTCGATCTGGTCGGCGAATACGTTCGGCGTCGCCGCCTCCACGCTCGCGGGAAGGTTGACGATCATTTTGTGATCGCGCGTGGGCCGCCATGTCTGCGCCACCGCGTCGCATACCTCGCGCGAAAACGGCAGCTCGGCGGTATTGAACGTTTCGGGCGAGTACTGGAAGGTCCAGTGCGTGCCGGGCCGCGCCTGCGCATGCGCCTTGATGATTTGCGTGCCCTCCACGGCCAGCGCCTTGATTTCGGCCTTCGACTGGTTGAAAACGATCCGGCGAAACGTCGGGCAGATTGCGTTGTACAAATGCACGATCGCGCGCGGCACGCCTTCCAGCGCTTCGAATGTGCGCGCGATCAGTTCCGCTCGCGATGGCATGAACACCTCGATCGTCACGTCGTCGGGAATGCGGTTTTCCTCGATCAGCTTGCGGACGAAATCGAAATCCGTTTGCGATGCCGACGGATAGCCCACCTCGATCTCCTTGAAGCCGATTGCGACCAGCATCTCGAAGAATTCGAGTTTTTGTGCGGCGTTCATCGGCTCGATGAGCGCCTGGTTGCCGTCGCGCAAATCGGTGCTCATCCAGACCGGCGCCTGGTTGATCGTGCGGCTCGGCCATTTGCGGCCGGTCAGTCGTACAGCAGGGAAGGGGCGGTATTTTTCAGCGGGATTGCGCAACATGGTGAGCCTCGTTCGTGGTGTCGTCTGCAAAAGGGTGTGGCGTCGAGCGGTTGGCGGACTGCCACGGGTGCACGGTCCGCCAACCGGTGGTTAGCGGCAGTAACGAACGGGCGCGAACGAACAGCGTCATCGAGATGGCGAAAACGGACGTGGAGATGGCCCATGCGACGTGCATTTGATCCTCGTGCTTCGTCCGCGCGGTAAACGGACGAATGCAAACGACTACAGGTGGTGAAGAACTACGCTTTGGGGATGAAACGGGAACAGCTGGGAGGACCGCACGAAGGCAACGCGGTTGCCGACGCGCCGACGCTACGCCTGACTTACGCTAGGCGTAGCGATAGGGGCCGCGCTAGGCGGCCGGAGGTAATTCGGAGGGTGTTCGGAAGGGAACGCATGGGTCTAATGTATGACGGCGCGCGACAGCGTGTCAACCCGCCGCGCTCTCGCCGGGCGACGGCGAGCGAGTCGTCGCGCTTACTGCGAGGCCGTCACACCGGCATTCTGGCGACGTCCACGATCAGTTCGACCTGCCGTTCGATCGCGCTCGGCACCGGCGCCTCGCCACGCAGGACGGCGCTGATCCAGGCGGCTGTCGTCGGCGCGTCTTTGGCCTCGGGCAAGTCGACTTCCGGCGCATCGGGCGACGAGCGTTCATGCGGCACGCGTGTTTCGCAGATCCCGTCGTGCAGCCAGTCGACCTGCACTTGACGGCGCGTATCCGCCACCGCTTCGCCTTCCGTACCGCGCGCGAGCAGGGCGCCGCCGGCTGCCGCGTCCGGGTGTGTGTTGAACAGTTGAGTGAGACTGTCGCGATAGGGCGGGTGCGTGTAGTTCACGAGGCGCAATCCCGCGGGCGCGAACGGTTGCAGAATCTTTACCAGCGTGTGCGTCGAATTACGCACGCCCATGCGCCGGCGCAGCGCGAGCAGGCGCGCGAGTTTCGGCGCGAGCATGTCGATCGGCGCGAACGCAAGGCGGCGCTCGGCGAGACCGTCTTCGATGTCGGCGAGCGAGCGCGCGTGCGGAATCTGCAGATGCGTGAAGATTTCCGCGCTCGTCACGCGGCCCGGATCTTCGGTTACGCCATGCACCAGCACCGGCACGCCTTCGCGAGCCAGCAGCAGGGCGAGCAGCGGCACCAGATTCGGCTGCTTGCGCGCGCCGTTGTAGGTGGGTATCGACACGGGCCGAAACGCGCCGTGCGGCAGATGAACCGGCTCGAACGACGCATGCGCGCCGGCCAGCATCGCGGCGAGTTCGTCGGCGGTTTCGCCCTTCACGCGATACGCGAGCAACACCGCGCCGAGTTCGAGATCGGCCACGCGGCCGTCGAGCATGGCGGTGTAGAGCGCGCGCGTATCGTCGGCAGTCAGCGCGCGGGCGCCGTTGGGGCCCCGGCCGATTTCCTTGATGAAGCGGGCGCAGGGGAAGGGATTGGCGGTGTCGGCGGAGTCGGTCATCGGGCGCAGTGGGACGTATTGGCGTGCCGCCTCGGGGCGGTCGGCCATGGTATTCAAGGGACGCTATTCAGTGTGAGTATCGCATCTATGGCGATCCGGCGAGGCAGCGCGTCCGCGGTTCGGGCCTTGCCGGTTCACGCCGAACTGCTGCGCGCGGCGCTTTGCCGCGCGTTACACTCGATGTTTTATTGCCGCGCTGGCGGCATACATCAACGAACGGAGAACGGGATGAGTTACGTGTTTGCACCCGCACCGGTGGTCGCGGTGCCAGTGGTGGGGTCCAGCGAGCAGTTCGCGGTGCGTCGCATCTACTGCGTGGGCCGCAATTACGAGGCACATGCGCGGGAGATGGGACACGATCCTGATCGCGAACCGCCGTTCTTCTTCACCAAGCCGGCTGACGCCGTGCTGTACGTCGCGCCTGGCGCAACCGGGGAGTTTCCTTATCCGTCGCAGTCGAAAAACGTCCATTTCGAAATGGAAATGGTGGCGGCGATCGGCAAGGGCGGCAAGAACATTCCGGCCGAAACCGCGCTCGACCACGTCTACGGCTATGCGCTCGGTCTGGACATGACGCGCCGCGATCTGCAGGCGGAAGCGAAAAAGCTCGGCCGGCCGTGGGACACCGCGAAGGGCTTCGATCACTCGGCGCCGCTCGGCCCGATCCATCCGGCGGCCACGGTCGGCCATGTCGGCAAGGGCGCGATCTGGTTGTCGGTCAACGGCGAGGAAAAGCAAAGCTCGGACGTGTCGCAACTGATCTGGTCGGTGGCCGAGACGGTCGCTTATCTGTCGACGCTGTTCGAATTGCAACCCGGTGATCTGATTTTCACCGGCACGCCGGAAGGCGTCGGCGCGGTGGTGCCGGGCGATCTGATGAAGGGCGGCGTGGACGGGCTCGGCGAGCTCAGCGTGCGCGTCGTCTGACGGCCGGTTGGGGGAGACAGACAACATGAAGCTCTACAGCTATTTCCGTAGTTCGGCGTCCTATCGCGTGCGTATTGCGCTGAACGTGAAGAATCTGCCGTATGACTACGTGCCGGTCCACCTCGTGCGCGACGGCGGCGAGCAGTTGAAGCCCGAATACCGGAAAGTGAATGTGGACGGCATCGTGCCGACCTTCGTCGACGGCAACGACGTGATGCCGCAGTCGCTCGCGATCATCGAGTATCTGGAAGAGACGCACCCTGAGCCGCCTCTGCTGCCCGTGGCGCCGGCCGATCGCGCGTATGTGCGTGCGCTGGCACTGCAGGTGGCGTGCGAGATTCATCCGCTGAACAATCTGCGCGTGCTGAAGTATCTGAAGCACACCTTGTGTGTCGACGACGATGCCAAGGACGCGTGGTACCGGCATTGGGTGGAAGCAGGTTTCGCGACGTTCGAAGCACACGTCGCGGGCGACTCGCGTACCGGCAAGCTGTGTTTTGGCGATACGCCCACGATCGCCGATACCTGCCTGATTCCGCAGGTGTTCAACGCGCAACGCTTCAAGGTCGACACCGCGAAGTTTCCGACGATCCAGCGCATCTACGACTACGCAATGCAACTTGATGCGTTTGCCCGCGCGGCGCCAGGCGTGCAGCCCGACACCGAGTAAGCCTGCACGATCCGGCTTGCTCCGGTCTGATCGGGGCGGCGGGGTAAAAGAAGGGCACTCCGCGGAGTGCCCTTCTTTGCTGTTTCGGCCGTCGCTGCTGTCGCAGTCGCTCTAAGCGCTGTAGCGTTAGCCACCCAGCAACGCGTCGGAAAACTCCTCCGCGCTGAACGGCTGCAAGTCCTCGACCTTTTCGCCCACGCCGATGAAGTACACCGGAATCGGACGCTGCCGGGCGATCGCGGCCAGAATGCCGCCTTTCGCCGTGCCGTCGAGCTTGGTGACGATCAGGCCGGTGAGGCCGAGCGCATCGTCGAAAGCTTTCACTTGCGCGAGTGCGTTCTGGCCGGTGTTGGCGTCGATCACCAGCAGTACCTCGTGCGGCGCGCCGTCTTGTGCCTTGCCGATCACGCGTTTCACCTTGCGCAATTCTTCCATGAGATGCAACTGGGTCGGCAGCCGACCGGCCGTGTCCGCCATCATCACGTCGATCTTGCGCGCACGCGCGGCGCCGACCGCGTCGAAGATCACGGCGGCCGGATCGCCGCTCTCCTGCGACACCACGGTCACGTTGTTGCGCTGGCCCCAGATGGCCAGTTGCTCGCGCGCGGCGGCGCGGAACGTGTCGCCCGCAGCCAGCAGCACCGACTGATCGAAGCTTTGCAGATGTTTGGCGAGCTTGCCGATGCTGGTGGTTTTGCCCGCGCCGTTGACGCCAGCGATCATCATGACGAGCGGCTGCGCGCGGCCGAGCATAAGCGATTTTTCAAGCGGCTTGAGCAGGTCGACCAGCAGTGTGCGCAGCGCCGCCTTGACCTGCTGCGGTTCGGTGAGGCGCTCGGCCCGCACTTTTTCGCGCAGCGCTTCGAGCAGGAATTCGGTGGCGTCGACGCCCGCGTCCGACATCAGCAGCGCGGTTTCGAGCTCTTCGTACAGATCCTCGTCGATCTTCGTGCCGACAAAGATGCCGGTCAGGCTCGAACTCGTTTTCGACAAACCAGTCTTCAGGCGTGTCAGCCATGAGCGCTTCGCGCCTGCGTCCTGCAGCGGAGGCGGAACGATTTCGACGGTTTCGGGCGCGGAATCTTCCGGCTCGGGCTCGATTGCCACCGGAGCGGCCGCAGCAGGCGCCTCGACGCGAGCCGGAGCCGCCGCCGGACGCGGGGTGGCCGGCGCGACCGGCGCAGGCGCCTGCACGGCGGCTTCGGGCGCCGGGGCTTCTGGCGCGGATTGCGACTCTTCTGGCGCGTTATCGGACTCTTTCGAACCCTTGAATCGTTTGAAAAAGCTGAACATGATCTGGCGTGGTGAGAGCGCGCGCCGATGCGCGCAGCCGGCATGACACCGGCGGGAGCGGCAGGCAGCGTTGCGATGCGGGATGCAAGGCGCTGGAAGCCGCACATTTTATCAGGCGCGCCGCTGCCCGTCGTATCGGCCGAACGGCCAGGCTGGACGCGCAGCGTCGCTGTGGTAACGTTGGCGCTCCGGCCCTCACGTATCGACGTTGCGGGCGCTTTCAAAACGTAATCGAAACTGCATGCCCCGTTCCGCACCTTCACGCGCCCATGGCGCTTCGTCCAAAGGCGGCAAGCCGCACGCCATCCGTATCATCGGCGGTGACTGGAAGCGCACGCCTTTGCCCGTGCTCGATCTGGACGGCTTGCGCCCCACGCCCGACCGCGTGCGCGAGACGCTGTTCAACTGGCTGGGCCAGAATCTGGACGGCCGGCGCTGCCTCGATCTGTTCGCCGGCAGCGGCGCGCTGGGCTTCGAGGCCGCGTCGCGCGGCGCCGCCCGGGTGTTGATGGTGGAGCGCAATGCGCGGGCCGCCAGCCAGTTGCGCGCCAATCAGGAACGCCTGTCGGCGCGCACGATCGAAATTGCTGAAGCCGACGGTTTGCGTCTTGCCGCGAGTCTCGCGCCCGGATCATTCGACGTGGTGTTTCTCGACCCGCCGTTCGGCGAAGATCTGCTCGGCAAAGCGCTCGCACTCGCCGTGCCGCTCGTCAGCGCAGACGGATTTCTATACGTGGAAGCCGGCGAGGCGCTCGAAGTCGAGGAAAACGAGACGCTCGCCGGGTGGGAAATCGTGCGGCAAGGGAAAGCGGGCGCTGTCCACTTTCATTTGCTGCAGCGCGAAAATAAGGAATAATGCGCGTTCCAAAACAAGCGCCGGGCGGTCTGCCGTCACGTGCGCGGTCGGTGCCAAATGCGTCGCGTGGACGCTTTGACGTGCCCTTTGTCTGAAGAGAGGAGAAGTCTCATGGTAGTCGCCGTGTACCCGGGCACGTTCGATCCGCTGACGCGCGGTCACGAAGACCTCGTTCGGCGCGCGTCGAGCATTTTCGACACGCTGGTGGTCGGCGTCGCCGACAGCCGTAACAAAAAGCCGTTTTTCACGCTCGAAGAGCGCCTCGACATTGCTCACGAAGTGCTCGGGCACTACCCGAACGTTCAGGTAATGAGTTTCAAGGGGCTGCTGAAGGATTTCGTGCGCAGCAATAACGCGCGGGTGATCGTGCGCGGCTTGCGGGCCGTGTCGGACTTCGAATATGAGTTCCAGATGGCCGGCATGAATCGCTATTTGCTGCCTGATGTCGAAACCATGTTCATGACGCCGTCCGATCAATACCAGTTCATTTCGGGCACGATCGTGCGCGAAATTGCCCAACTGGGCGGCGATGTCAGCAAATTCGTGTTCCCGTCGGTCGAGCAATGGCTGAAGGAAAAGGTCGCCGCGCTGGACCCGGCCAACGGCGCTTCGGCGGGGCAACCGTAACCGGCGTAAACTGTCGGTTTGACGGATCAAAGCTGGCTGCGGCCAGCGTGAAGTGAGAGAAGTATGGCCTTGATGATTACCGACGAGTGCATCAATTGCGACGTATGCGAGCCGGAGTGCCCGAACGACGCGATTTCGATGGGCCCGGAAATCTATGTGATCGACCCGAAGAAGTGTACCGAGTGCGTCGGGCATTTCGACGAGCCGCAGTGTATTCAGGTGTGCCCGGTCGAGTGTATTCCGCGCGATCCGGAGCATCTGGAAACGCCCGATGCGCTAATGGCGAAATACCACGCGCTACAGGCTGCAAAAAGCGAGTGAGGTACGGAGTTTAAAAAAAGCGGCGAGACCTTTTGGGCTCGCCGTTTTTTTATACCGTGCTTTTTAAGCTGTACGCCGCGCTATCCGACGCGCTATCCGACGTATGTGCCGAAGATGTCGCGCAACGCGCCCAGCAGAATGTCACATTCGGCGTCGGTGCCGACCGAGATCCGCAAATGTTGGTCGATTCGCGGCGCTTTGAAATGGCGCACGAAAATCTCCTTTTCCCTCAACTGTGACGCGAGCATCGCAGCGTCGTGGCCTTCGTGGCGCGCGAACAGAAGATTCGCCGCCGATGGCACCACCTCGAAGCAGAGTGCCGCCAATCCTGCTGCCAGCCGTTCACGGCTCGCGATGACCTTGGCGCACGTGTCGCAAAACCAGGCGTCGTCTTCGTATGCTGCAGTGGCGGCGACCTGTGCGAGGCGGTCTAACGGATAGGAGTTGAAACTATCCTTCACGCGATTCAGCGCGTCGATCAATTCCGGGCTGCCGAACGCAAAGCCAACGCGCATGCCGGCCAGCGAGCGCGACTTCGACACGGTCTGAACGACCAGCAGATTCGGATAGCGATCGATCAGGCCGACGGCCGATTGGGCACCGAAATCCACATAGGCCTCGTCGATCACCACCACGGAATCCGGATTGCCCGCGACGAGCCGCTCGATATCAGCGAGCGGCAGCGGCCGGCCGGTCGGCGCGTTCGGGTTAGGGAACAGAATGCCGCCATTCGGCGAGGCGTAATCGTCGACGTTGATTGCGAAGCTATCGTCGAGCGGGATGGTCTGGTAGTCGACTTCGAAAAGCCGCGCGTAGGTCGGATAGAAGCTATAAGTGATGTCCGGAAACAGCAAAGGTTTGTCGTGCTTGAGCAGTGCCTGGAAGGTGAGGGCGAGCACTTCGTCCGAGCCGTTGCCTGCAAAGACCTGTTCGGCGCGGATGCCGTGGTATGCGGCGACCGTTTCGCGGAGTTTTCGCGCCGTTGGATCGGGATAACGGCGCAACGATTCTGCCGAGTCGCCGAGTTCCTGCCGGATGGCCTCGAGTACGCGGGGCGACGGCGGATAGGGATTTTCGTTGGTATTCAGCTTCACCGGATGCGCAACCACGGGCTGCTCGCCGGGCACGTACGGCGTCAGATGATGAACGATGTCACTCCAATAGCGGCTCAAGCGATTCTCCCTCATACAAAGCGGCCGACCGGCGTTGGCGCAAAGCACCGGCTCGGGTCCTGCGCAGGATAGTTGCGGTCGACGGCGATACGGCGATCCAGGTTCCAGCAGCGGAGTCTATGGGTTGCGATGCAACTGCATCATCGCGCGTTCAAGCTCGCCCTTGATGACTTGCGGCATCACGGCCAGCGCACGCTCGATCGATGCATCGATCACATCCTGCTCTTCCCGCCGCGGCGGCTTCAACACGTAGTTGGCGACATCCGGCTTGGCGCCGGCGCGCGCGCTTTCCGGGATAAGATCCCGCGGATGCCCAATGCCGATCCGCAGCCGCCAGTATTGCTGCGACGACAGATGCGCGGTGATGTCCTTGAGCCCGTTGTGGCCGCCGCTGCCGCCGCCGAGCTTCAGCTTGACGCTGCCGCGCGGCATGTCGAGTTCGTCGTGCGCGACCAGAATCTCGTCCGGGAGAATCTTGAAGAACTGAGCAACCGCCACGACCGATTGTCCCGAGCGGTTCATATACGTCTGCGGTTCCAGCAGATGCACTTCCTCGCCGTGAAGCCGTGCCTTGGCGTAGAAACCGTGAAAACGCCGCTCGTCGCGCAGCGTCGTGCCTGCTTCGCACGCCAGTTGATCGACCAGCCAGAAGCCGGCGTTGTGGCGCGTCGCAGTGTATTCGGCGCCCGGATTGCCGAGGCCGACGATCAGCTTGATCATGATTGCGTAGGTCCATCTGGCTCGGAAGGCGAACGCAGCCGAGCCGAAAAAAACCGAAAAAAAACCCGCCGGGGCGAACCTCGGCGGGTCACATCGACCGTTTCATTGAAACGGATCGAGAGGATTACTTGCTCAGTGCCTCGTGGCCCTTAAGCAGCCGGCGTTTCGCCTTCACCTTCAGCAGCAGCGGCGTCGCCTTCAGCGATTGCGCCAGCCGGGATCGTTGCAGCTGCGACCACCGGGTTTTCTGCTTCGACGTGAGCAACCAGCGACACACCTGCCGGCAGCTTGATGTCCTTGGCGTGAACCGAGTGACCCGCTTCGATCGTCGCCAGATCAACTTCGAGGAATTCCGGCAGTGCCGACGGCAGGCACTCGATTTCGATTTCGTTGATGACGTGCGAGATCACCGCGCTCGACAGCTTCACTGCCGGGTTCGATTCCTGGTTCATGAAGTGCAGCGGCACCTTGGTGTGCAGCTTCTTCTTCGCGTCGACACGTTGGAAGTCCACGTGCAGCACGAGCTGACGGAACGGGTGGTATTGCACGTCGCGCAGCAGAACCTGTTGCGACTTGCCTGCCACTTCCAGATCGAGGATCGACGAGTGGAAAACTTCTTTCTTCAGCGCGTGCCACAGCGCGTTGTGGTCCAGTTCGACCAATTGCGTTTCAGCACCAGCGCCATATACGATGCCCGGGGTCTTGCCCGAGATACGCAGGCGGCGGCTCGCACCCGTACCTTGCAAAGAACGCTCGAAAGCGACTACTTTCATGTTGAATCTCCAATGCACTGCCCGCGACCAGGCAGTAAAAACGGGGCCTGCAAGCCATTACGGCTGAGGCCCCAGAACTGCGGCACGAACCTTCGTTCGTTCATGCCGATTGCGCGAAAGCGCAGTGTGCCGCCATGAGCGACGCGCTGCGCCTTCGCAAATACTTAACTTTCAGCGAACAGCGACATGACCGAATCGCCGCGGCGAATCCGCGAGAACGTTTCGGCCAGCAGGCCGGCGCTGGTCAACGAACGGATCTTGGCGCACGAACGGGCTTCTTCGCCGAGCGGGATCGTATCCGTGACAACGAGTTCGTCGAGTGCGGAAGCAGCGATACGCTCGCCTGCGCCGCCTGACAGAACCGGGTGAGTCGCGTAAGCGAACACCTGTTTTGCGCCGCGCTCCTTCAGAACCTGAGCTGCCTTGCAGAGCGTGCCGGCGGTATCGACCATGTCGTCCATGATCACGCAGGTGCGGCCTTCGACTTCACCGATAATGTTCATCACTTCGGCAACGTTCGCCTTCGGGCGGCGTTTGTCGATGATCGCGAGATCGCAATTCAGTTGCTTGGCCAATGCCCGGGCACGCACCACGCCGCCGACGTCCGGCGAAACGACCAGCAGGTTCTCGTAGTTCTGCTTGCGCAGATCGCCGAGCAGCACGGGCGTAGCGTAGATGTTGTCGACCGGAATGTCGAAGAAGCCTTGGATCTGGTCAGCGTGCAGATCCATCGTAATGATCCGCTCTACGCCGGCGATTTCCAGCATGTTCGCCACGATCTTCGCCGAGATGGCAACGCGCGCGGAACGCGGGCGGCGATCTTGACGGGCATAACCGAAGTAGGGGATGGCTGCGGTAATCCGGCCTGCGGATGCGCGCTTGAGCGCATCGACCATGATCATCAGTTCCATCAGATTGTCGTTCGCCGGTGCGCACGTGGACTGCAGGACAAAGACATCCTTGCCACGCACGTTTTCCTGAATCTCGACCTGGATTTCACCGTCCGAGAAACGGCTAACCATTGCTTTGCCGAGGGGAATACCGAGAATTTTGACGACTTCCTGTGCAAGCGCGGGATTTGCGTTGCCAGTAAAAACCATCAGGCCGTCATGGCTGCTCATCGTGCACCTACTTCAGGCTGGGGGCGAGGGGAAATGCGAGAAATTTTGGCAGGGGAGAAAGGATTCGAACCTTTGCATGCCGGAATCAAAATCCGGTGCCTTAACCAGCTTGGCGACTCCCCTACACTAACTCTGAGCTCCGCCGAACGTGGAGTTTCGTTCGACGATGCAAAACTTATGACGCGAAAGTAAAGAGTGGATGCTGATCGAGACTTGCCGCCACTGCGCTGTTCCATTCGCCTGGCAGTTTGGTTTGCACCGCTTCTGCTTCAGCTTTACTACGGAACGCTGCAAAGACACTTGCACCTGATCCAGACATCCGCGCTGGCGCGACGTTTTCAAACCATCGCAGCACTTGCGCTACTTCCGCGTACTTCCCTACGACAACCTGCTGCATGTCATTCCGGCCAAAGCTTTCTGGCCATTCAGTGTTGCAGCTAAGTTCTGCAGGAAAGTCCGTAATTGTGAGGGGTTTTGAATCTCTTGTCAACGCTTTTTCAGAAAAAATCGCTGCAGTCGGAACATGAACCCTCGGTGTCACTACTAGGAAATGGCGCGGCGGCAATTGTACAACGTCCAATGCTTCTCCGACACCCTGTGCGAACGCATTTTTTCCAAAAACAAAAAATGGCACATCGGCGCCGAGTTTCAACGCCAGCGCCTGCAATTCGAGACGCGGCAGGTTGAGCTTCCACAGACGGTTCAGCGCGAGCAACGTCGTCGCCGCGTCGGAGCTACCGCCGCCGAGGCCGGCGCCCATTGGCAGGCGCTTCTCGATTTCGATATCGACGCCTTCAGGCGAACCCGTATGCGTTTTGAGCAGCGTAGCGGCGCGCACGGTCAGGTCGTGCTCCGGCGGCACCTCGGCGATCTCGGTGCTGCGTGTGATGAGTCCGTCGTCGCGTCGCTTGAAGTGCAGGGTGTCGCCCCAGTCGAGCAACTGGAAGACCGTTTGCAGCGTGTGATAGCCATCCGGCCGGCGGCCGGTGATGTGCAGGAAGAGGTTGAGTTTCGCTGGCGCGAGGCAATCGCGCAGCGAATCGGTCGTTTCAATCATGAGTTGAGGCTACATGCGCCGGATGACGCAGAAGAAGCGGCAAGGTCGCGCGCGCAACGGTGCGTGAAGCGGCGCGGGTTACTGATCCAGAACGAGTTTGATGTCGAGAGGCGGCTGCGAGCGGCTCAGGTTGACGCGCTTCACACCGGTGGCCGGTGCTTCGGCGTACGCCAGGTAGTCGATCGTCCAGCCGTCCTGAGTAATCTCTTTGAGCCGCGAAGGTTGATCAGGGTCCTTCTCGGTCCTGGCGCGCGAAGTGGGCGCGGGCGACGGTTGCAGCCAATAGCGCAGCCCTTCGACCGGCAACACGAAGCCGAGCGCATTCTGCATCAGCGTGGAGACGTTATCCGCTGTGAGCGGCTGGCGATTGGGCAACTCCAGCGTGGCCGAAGCCGGCGACGACGTCACCACTGCCAGCGTCTGGCCGAGTGGATTGCGCAATTCGAGGGTCACTGTGTCGCCGGTTTCCTGCCAGCTGAAATTGCCATAGGCATTGCGCTGCTGGCCGTTCTGATCGTCGTACTGGACCGCGAAGCGGCCCTGGTAAGCACGGCTCGTCTGCGCGGTCACAGAGGTCGCCGCATTCGACGTGGACGGCCCCTGCGGTTTCACCGAGGCACAGCCGGACAATGCGACAACCGCTGCCGCCGCGAGTCCGAGCGCCGCGCCACGCGGCGCCCGGGGAAGGGAAATCAGACGGGAAAGACGCATCAAAGATCGTTCACCTGAAGACGTTGGAGCGTTTTGACCAGCGTGTCGTTGTCCGGTTCGAGCTTGCGCGCGTCGCGGAAAGCGGCGCGTGCCTGATCCTGATTGCCGGTTTTCCACAACACTTCGCCGAGGTGCGCGCCGATTTCGGCGTTCGGCTGCATGTCGTACGCTTTGCGCAGCAGCTTGATCGCGTCCGACGTATCGCCCATCCGGTATTTGACCCAGCCGACGCTGTCCATGATGAACGCGTCGTTCGGCGCCAGCGAGGATGCCTTCTCGACCAGTTTGTCCGCTTCGGCGAGGCGCTGATTGCGATCAGCCAGCGAGTACCCGAGCGCGTTATACGCTTGCGGATTGTCCGGCTGCGTCTGGATCAGCTTGCGCAACTGCGCTTCCATGATGTCGTAATGTCCGGTCTTTTCGGCGGACATCGCGTAGTCGTAGGTCAGATCAGGGTCGTCGGGAAACTGCGCCGTGGCTTGCTGCAGGCGTGTTTCCGCCTCCGGATAGCGCTTTGCGTCGAACAGGATCGCCGCGTCCGTGCGTAAGATCAGTGCCTGGTCGCGCGGATCGGGCGCCTGCAGGTTGGCTAGCAACTTGCGCGCGTCGTCGGTCTTGCCCTGCTTGGCGAGCAATTGCGCGCGCGTGATCTGCGCCGGCACGAATTGCTGGCTCGACGGCGAAATCTTGTTCAGCCAGTCGCCCGCTGCCGCATCGTTCTTCTGTTCGAGCGACAGTTGCGCAAGATAGATGTACGCCTGGCCCGGATCGGCGCCCGGCGTTTTCTCGGCCTGCTGTGCGTACTGCGTGAGGTACGTTTGCGCCTCGTTGAAATTCTTTTGCTGGATCTTGATCAGCGCGAGCGCCATGAGCGGCGTGAGGTCGTTCGCGTTGTTCTTGTGCATGATCTCGAACTGCTTCTGCGCGTCGTCCAGACGGTCGCTCGCCAGATACATCTGGGCGAGCGCGAGACGCGCGTCATGCGATTTCGGGTTTTGCTGCACGTACTTTTCGAGCGAGGCGATGCCTTCCTTGCGCTCTTCCGGGCCCATTTGCGACAGCATCAGCGCGGCCGGCAAATAGTCGGGCTTGAGCGCAAGCGCCTGCTCGAGCGACTTGCGCGCGCCCGGCGCGTCGTCCGAAACGAGCTGCTGGCGGGCGATGGCCAGTTGCGCTTCCGGCCGGTTCATGTCGTTCTTGAGCAGATCCTGCAGCACGTGCAGGCCGCCGATCCGGTTCGGCCCGCGCGAGAGCAGCAGTTGCAACGCCAGAATTGCGCTGCCGCGATTGGCGGCGGGCACCCTGGCGAGTTCGCGGGCGAGGATCTGCTCCGCGTCGTCAGGCTTGCCGGACAGCACGAGCAGCGACGCGTCCAGTTGCGCTGCGCGTTCCGAGTTCGGCGCATACTGCTGCCACAATTGCGCGGCGGCCAAAGCATCCGACGGGCTTTGCGCGGCCAGCGCGATTTCGGTGGCGCGTTGCGCCATGCGCGGATCGTGCGTGTCGCGCGCGAGGGCGAGGTAGGTCTGATAGGCGGGCGCCGGCTGGTCGCGCTGCAGCGCGACTTCGGCGGCGAGCACCTGGAATACGATCTGGCTCGTTAATGGCACACCAGGCAGGGACTTCTGGTCTTCGGCCGATGCCGGGCCAAGCGGGTCCGGCAGGGTGACCGAGGTGTCATCCGAGTCCTGCGCGTGCGCGGGCACGGCAGCCAGCGCCCAGACGGCGAGCGCCGCCGCGCCGAGCATCCGGCGAGCGGACACGGCGTGCGGTACGCGGAGTGCGCTAGCCGGGCGCTTCAAAAACAGCTTCACGAAGGACAAGTTCATGGAAATCCGTTCAATGTTTCGGACGATTGTAACGCGCTCGCTACAATACGCGCACAACCACTCACGCAAGTTGCAGACCAGTTAGACATGCCAGAGTTGCCAGAAGTTGAGGTTACCCGACGGGGAATCGAACCGTATGTGTCCGGGCGCAAGGTTGAACGCGTCGATGTGCGTACGCCCGCGCTGCGCTGGCCGATTCCGGCCGATCTTGCGAAAACGTTGCGCGGCCACGTGGTGCGCAAGGTCGAGCGGCGCGGCAAGTACCTGTTGTTCGAGATCGACGCGGGCTGGTTCATTGTGCATCTTGGCATGACTGGGACGCTGCGGGTGCTGCGCCATGTACCGCATCCGCCGGCCGCGGCGAAACACGATCACATCGACTGGATCTTCGACGAGTTCATTTTGCGCTATCGCGACCCGCGGCGCTTCGGCGCGGTGCTGTGGCATCCGCGCGAAGCCGGCGACGTGCTCGAACATCCGCTGCTTGCGGGCCTCGGCGTCGAGCCGTTTTCGCCCGCGTTCTCCGGCGCGCTGATGCACCGGCTCACGCGCGGGCGCAAAGTGTCGGTGAAACAGGCGCTGCTGGCCGGGGAAATCGTCGTGGGCGTGGGCAATATCTATGCGTCGGAGAGCCTGTTTCGCGCCGGCATCAGGCCGACCACGGCGGCGGGGCGCGTCTCGCTCGTACGATACGATCTGCTCGCGGACGCCGTGCGCGTGACGCTCGCCGCCGCGATCGAGAAGGGCGGCAGCACGCTGCGTGATTTCGTCGGCAGCAATGGCGAAAGCGGTTACTTTCAGCTCGACTATTTCGTCTATGATCGGGCGGGACTGCCATGCCGCGTGTGTGGAACGCCGATCAAACAGATCGTACAGGGGCAGCGTTCAACGTATTTCTGCCCCACCTGCCAGCGCTAACTCTTCAATGCCTTCTCGCTTAACTCCGCGTTCAACGCCATCCGATGCGCCTGCGGCGCCCGCTTTTCCGGCCATGTCCGATTTTTCCACGCGCCTGATTGCGTGGCAGCGTCAGCATGGCCGGCATGATCTGCCGTGGCAGAACACGCGAGATCCGTATCGCATCTGGCTGTCGGAAATCATGCTGCAGCAGACGCAGGTGTCGACGGTGATTCCGTATTACGCGAAGTTCCTCGCGCGTTTCCCAACTGTCGCCGCGCTCGCCGCTGCGCCGTCCGACGACGTCATGGCGTTGTGGGCCGGCCTTGGCTATTACACGCGTGCCCGCAATCTGCATCGCTGCGCGCAGGTCGTGGTCGAGCAGCATGACGGCGCGTTCCCGGCATCGGTCGAGGCGCTGGCGGAGTTGCCTGGCATTGGCCGTTCGACGGCGGCGGCGATCGCGTCGTTCGCATTCGGCGCGCGTGCGACGATTCTCGACGGCAACGTCAAGCGCGTGCTCGCGCGCGTGTTCGGCGTCGAAGGTTTCCCGGGCGAGAAGAGAGTCGAGAACGCGATGTGGACGCTGGCGGAGTCGCTGCTGCCGTCGAATGCATCGGACGCAGAAGTCAGTGCGTACACGCAAGGCTTGATGGATCTCGGCGCGACCTTGTGTGTGCGTGGCAAGCCCGACTGCCTGCGCTGCCCGTTCGCCGCCGACTGTGTGGCGAACGTGACGGGGCGTCAGCGCCTGTTGCCGACGGCGCGTCCGAAGAAGGCGGTGCCGACGCGCCGCACATGGATGCTGGTGCTGCGCGACGGCAATGCCGTGATGCTGGAGAAGCGGCCGCCTTCGGGTATCTGGGGCGGCTTGTGGAGCCTGCCCGAAGCCGCCGACGAAACCTCGCTCGTCGAGCGAGCGCGTGCCTTTGGCGGAGACGGTGCGGTTTCGCCGCTGGCGCCGCTCACGCATGTGTTCACGCATTTCAAACTGGATATCGAACCGCGGCTCGCGGAACTGGATCGTGGCGTGGGCGCCTTGGCTGCGTTGGGCGATGCGGACACCGCGTGGGTCGCGCTCAGCGATCTCGATTCGTTCGGCGTGCCCGCGCCGGTGCGCAAACTGCTGGACAGCTTGCAGGGCTCGCTGATCTGATCAAGCCGGCAGGAGCACGGCGGCCGCTTTCAGAGCAATTGATGTTGCTGCATGTAGTGATGAACCACGTCGATGCGCGCTCCGGCATCCTGCAATTCCATCAGTTTCTGGCGAGCACGCAGCGCGATCGGCAGCACTTCGGCCAGACGGTTCGACACCCATGACGGATCGTCGAGCCTGAATGGCTGCGCAAACGGCAGGCTTTCCGGATCCCGCTCGCGGATGGTCGCGATGATCCGTTCGAGCACCTCAGCGCATGCGCCGAATTTGGCCAACTGCTCGTTGCCTTCGAGCGGCGTGTCCTCGCCGAGCGGTTCCGCCATGCCGACCAGCAGGCCGCTTGTCTCCACTCGATGCGACAGCAGGCGAAAACGCCGTGTGCCGCGCGCGCGAATCAGCAGCATGCCGAAGGCTTCGACATCGCATTCCTCGATTTCGGCGAGACAGCCGATTGCTTCGGGCACCGAAGGCTCTTCTTCGCGCGCGACTTCCGCGCCGCTCTTCAGCAGACACACGCCGAATGGCGTTTTTTCCCGCAGACAGTCGCGCGCCATGTCGAGGTAGCGCGCTTCGAAAATCTTCAGCGGCAGTAGTCCGTCGGGAAACAGCACCGTATGCAGCGGAAACAGCGGCACATCGGCAAGCACAGTAGAAGTAGAAGACATGGCGCAACGCTTCGAGTTGAGGCCGCGCGATGCGGCCGGTTAAGCCACTAACTTCGATGATTCGCCGGCTTCGACCGGCGCATCGCGGTGCCGCACAATGACATTAGCCGAAGCTGCGAGACGCGCGGCGAGCGTCTCGGCAATGAACACAGAGCGATGCTGGCCACCCGTGCAACCGATCGCGACGGTCAGATAACTGCGGTTGTCGTCGCGGAAATGCGGAAGCCATTTGGCGAGGAATTGCTCGATGTCGTCGATCATTTCATGCACGACCGGCAGCGCATCGAGAAAGTCGATCACGGGTTTGTCGAGGCCCGTGAGCGGCCGCAATTCATGATCGTAGTACGGGTTCGGCAAGGTGCGCACGTCGAAGACGAAATCCGCGTCGAGCGGCACACCGCGCTTGAAGCCGAACGACTCGAACATCAGCACGAGGCCCGAATCTTTCTGCTCGATAAAGCGTTTGACCCACGCGCGCAACACGTTTGCGCGCAGATTGCTGGTGTCGATCTGATGGCCGAACTCGGCCAGCCCCGCCACGAGTTCACGTTCGCGCTCGATCGCTTCGGCGAGTGAGGTGAGCAGGCCGACGTCCGCGTCGCGCGCGGTCGAACCGGACAGCGGATGGCGGCGGCGCGTTTCGGAGAAGCGTTGAATCAGCGATTGCGTGCTTGCGTTCAGGAACAGCACCCGCACGTCGTGGGCACGCGACAGGTCGCGGATCATGGCGGGCATTTCGTCAAGCGAGGCGCTCGAGCGCGCGTCGATTGCGACGGCAAGGCGATCTTGCCCGTCCTCGGCGAGATAGGAAGCCAGTTGCGGCAGGAAACGCGGCGGCAGGTTGTCGACGCAGTAATAGCCTGCGTCTTCAAGCGCGTTCAGGGCAACTGACTTGCCGGAGCCGGATATACCGGTGATCAGGATTATGCGCATGGAGTCGTCGAAACCGTACATTTCATCATAGCATCTGGTCCCCATGCGCGTACCCGACCTGCCGCTGGCTGCGGTAAGGCATGGTCTCGTGGACTCAGATCAGTTTGCCGGGAAACTGGCTGTCGGGGTCTTGCATCGCGAGGCGCTGGCGATCCATGAAGTCGCGCAGCGTGTCGATGCCGCGCAGTTGCAGGATCGTATTGCGCACGGCGGCTTCCACCAGCACCGCCAGGTTTCGGCCGGCTGCCACCTGAATCGTGACTTTGCTGATCGGCAGGCCGAGCACGTCCACGGTCTGGCTCTCCAGCGGCAGGCGTTGGAATTCGCCATCAGGACGGCGGACCAGTTGCACGATCAACTTGAGCTTCATTTTTCGGCGAACCGCGGTTTCGCCGAAAATGGTCTTGATGTCGAGCAGGCCCAAGCCGCGCACTTCGAGCAGGTTTTGCAGCAGCGGCGGGCAACGCCCTTCAACGAAGTCGGGACCGAGACGCACGAAGTCCACCGCATCGTCGGCAACGAGTCCGTGGCCGCGGCTGATCAGTTCCAGCCCGAGTTCGCTCTTGCCGAGGCCCGAGTCGCCGGTGAGCAGCACGCCCATGCCGAGGATGTCGAGAAACACGCCATGCAGCGTGGCGCGCGGCGCCAGAATGCGCGACATGTAGAGGCGCAGGCTGTCGATCACCGCGGCGGCGGACATGGGCGTGGTGAATAGCGGCGTGGACGAGCGCGTGCAGCGCAGCACCAGTTCCGGCGGCGCCGCGACGCCGCCCGCCACCACCAGAAACGGTGGCTCCAACGCGATCAGCTCGGCCATATGGCGCGAGCGGTCTTCATCGGTTTGGCGCTTGTAGTAGTCGATTTCGGCGTCGCCGAGCACCTGGATCCGGTTCGGGTGGATCAGGTTCAAGTGGCCGACAAGGTCGGCGCTCGACGTGGCATTGGCGACTGATTCCGAAGAAAAGCCGCGCTCCCAGCCTTCATGCCCCGTCAACCAGCTGAGCTTCAGCGTAGCGGCGTTATCGTCGAAAATGCTCTGGGCGTTGATGCTGGACGTATCCATGAGTCAGTGACTCCAGTGTGGGCCGCTTGCCGGGCAAAGCGAAGGCCACGCTAGCGCGGGCCGCTTGCCTTGCCGGGCTCTATCCGCGTGCGGGCGGATAACCGGCGTGCGGATAACCGCCGATACATCAAGGTTGCCACTGAGTGAGCAGGCGATGCAATGTTTCGCGGTCTTCTTCCGTGTGCAGGCGCTCGCGGGCTTCGCGATCGGATAGCAACTGGGCGATTTCCGAAAGGATCTCGAGGTGTTGCTGAGTGGCCTGTTCCGGCACGAGCAGGAAGATGAGCAGCGAGACCGGCTGACCGTCGGGCGATTCGAAGGGGATGGGTTCGGCAAGGCGGACGAACGCGGCGAGCGGCTGCTTCAAGCCTTTGATCCGGCCATGCGGAATCGCCACGCCTTCACCGAGGCCAGTCGATCCGAGGCGCTCACGCGCGAACAGATTGTCAGTGACCGTGCTACGGGCGATGCCGTTCTGGTTCTCGAAGATCAGGCCCGCTTGCTCGAACACACGCTTCTTGCTGGTGACCGATAGACCGACGACGACGTTCTCGAGGGGAAGAAATTTGGCTAAACGATTCATGTTGACAGGCGAAAACGTGGCCTGGGTTCTCCTCGCTGGGGCGTTTGAGTGGCGTTCCATTCGTTTGATGCTCGCGGCGACGAGCGTGGAGGTGCAAAAAGCGCAGGACTCCGGCCGACCGTTTTTTCCGCCTGAGCTAACTTTGACCCCGATGGTAACCGGAACATTATAGAACAGGGTAGCCACGGATGGTGCGACGCGCCATCAATGCGCATTGAGTTATGTTCTAGCGTCGATATGCCACGCGGCCATGCGAGAAATGGGCGTCCAGAAACAAAAAACCGCCCGGGTCCGGGCGGTTTTGCTGGTTAAGGGAAAACGAAGAGCGAATGAAAAAATCCTCCAGGTTCCCTTACTGCGGCGGCACGTCTAGTTGCGGCGCCGGTTGATACTTGATCGCCTCATGCGCATGGCCTTGCAGGCGATCCTTATGGCGAATGACTTGCCGGTCAAGCTTGTCGATCATCAGATCGATCGCAGCGTACAGGTCGCTGTCACAGCTCTCGACAAAGAGATCCTTGCCCTTGAGATGCAGGTTGATTTCAACCTTTTGACGCTTTTCCTTTTCCTTGTGGTTGTTGTCGACCGAGAGGACCACACTGCCGTCGATGACCTGATCGAAATGTCTTAGCACCCTATCCAGTTTGGTGATCACGTATTCGCGCAACGCAGGCGTTACTTCGAGGTGGTGTCCACTGATCTGCAGATTCATAGTGCTTCTCCAAGCTAGTGGCCGCTTGATCCGCACGATGAGGAAGGTCCGGTCGATCTGTCGACTTGCCTGAGTCGTCCCCCGGTGACTGACTTCTGGCAGGTCGCATCGGCCGGCCTGTCCGCCAACAGCGGAGCGGCCGGTAAATGCCCGCCACGGAAGGCGACGGGCTACAGAGACTTGCGCAGGTTGACTGCCGGAATCTTGAGCGCTTCACGGTACTTCGCAACGGTACGCCGTGCGACCACGAAGCCCTGTTCCGCCAGCAGTTCGGCTATGCGACTGTCTGAAAGAGGAGATTTCGGGTTTTCCGCTCCTATCAGTTGCTTGATGAGCGCGCGGATCGCCGTTGAAGACGCCGCGCCGCCCGTGTCAGTCGAAACGTGTGATCCGAAGAAGTACTTAAATTCAAGCGTCCCGAATGGGGTCAGCATGTATTTACCGGTTGTCACACGCGAGACAGTTGACTCGTGTAGGCCCAGCGTATCAGCAATTTCCCGCAAAACCAAGGGGCGCATGGCAATTTCGCCGTGCACAAAAAAGCTCTTCTGACGCTCGACAATAGCTTGCGCCACCCGCAGGATCGTCTCGAAACGCTGCTGGATATTCTTGATCAGCCAGCGCGCTTCCTGCAGTTGCTGGCGCAACGAACCGCTGCCCGGATCGCCCCGGTTATTGCGCAGAATATTCGCGTAAAGGTGGTTGATTCGCAGCTTCGGCACGACTTCCGGATTCAGCTCGGCCTGCCAGCCCTGTGCCGTCTTGCGCACCATGATATCCGGCACGACATAGTCCGCTTCGGCCTTGCCGTAAGCGGCGCCGGGGAACGGTTCGAGCGAGCGGATCAGCACGTGGGCGTCGCGTAAGTCGTCGTCGTTGGCCTTCAGGTGCTTGCGCAGACGCGTGAAATCGCGCGCCGCCAGCAATTCCAGATGGTGGGCGACGATATCGAGCGCGAGCGTGCGAGTGGGTGAGGCATCGAGCCGCAGCAATTGCAGCTTGAGACATTCCGACGCGGAACGGGCGCCGACGCCGGCCGGGTCGAAGCTATGCAGCAGCGCAAGCGCGGCATTCAGTTCGTCGAGGTCGACTTCGAGTTCTTCGGGCAGATCGGCCTGCACTTCCTCGAGCGTGGCGGCAAGGTAGCCGTCGTCGTCGAGCGATTCGATCAGGAAGGTGATCAGCGCCCGGTCGCGCTGGCTCGCCTGGGTGACGCGCAATTGCGCCATCAGGTGGTCGCGCAGCGAGGTGCTCGATTCGTGGATTTGCAGCGGCGGCAGGTCGTCGTCGTCCGAGGCGTTGCCCGAGCGGCCGTAGTCGTCGAGATTCCACTGGGATGCGTCGCCGTTACTGTCGCCGCCGAGGCCGTTGTATTCGTCCACGCCCTGCGGCTCGCCGTTCTCGGCGCGCTCGCTGCTGCTGGTGGACGATGACGACGTGCTGCCGCCCATCTGGTCGGGCGGAGCGGACGAATTGGGCGCCTGGGCGATCAGCGAGCCGTCGGCCGCCACGCGCAGCGGGCTCGCGATCCAGTCGTCCTCGTTCTCGAGGAGTGGATTTTGCGAGATCGCCATTGCGACTTCCTGCTGCAATTCGAGCGTAGACAACTGAAGCAGCCGGATGGACTGCTGCAGTTGCGGCGTCAGCGCAAGATGCTGCGATAGGCGGAGTTGGAGGCTGGCTTTCATGGCAAGTTGAGATTCATTGTAGAGAGTTTGCCACGACCGCGATACCTTGCGACATTCGCAATTACGCGTGCGCCTCTCGCGTGCACTCTCGTGCGCTCTTTCGGGCGGTGTTGGGCGGTGCTGGGCGCGAATCGGCCCGGGTCGAAAATACGCGTGTGCGGTTGCCGCACGGGGAGCCGGCGGGTGCGCGCTCGCACCGCCGGGAATCCCTGATGCGCTTACATGCGGAAGTGCTCGCCCAGATAGACGCGCCGCACGCTTTCGTTTTCGATGATGTCGCTCGGGGCGCCGGCTGCCAGCACGCTACCGTCGCTGATGATGTAGGCGTGATCGCAGATGCCGAGCGTTTCGCGCACGTTGTGGTCGGTAATCAGCACGCCGATGTTGCGCTGCTTCAGAAATTTGACGATCTTCTGGATTTCCAGCACGGCGATCGGGTCGACGCCGGCGAACGGTTCGTCGAGCAGAATAAAGCTTGGATTGGTGGCCAGTGCACGGGCAATTTCGACCCGGCGGCGTTCGCCGCCCGAGAGCGACAGCGCCGGATTTTCGCGCAAGTGCGAAATCTGCAATTCGTCGAGCAGGGCTTCCGTGCGGCTCGTAATGGTGTCTTTGCTAAGCCGCTTGCCGTTGTCTTCGTGTTGCAATTCGAGCACGGCACGAATGTTTTGTTCGACGCTGAGCTTGCGGAACACCGAAGCTTCCTGCGGCAGGTACGACAGCCCAAGCGAAGCTCGCTTGTGGATCGGCAGCAGGCTGATCGACTTGCCGTCCAGATCGATTTCACCCGCGTCGAGCGGCACGAGGCCGACGATCATATAGAACGAGGTGGTCTTGCCCGCGCCGTTGGGGCCGAGCAGACCGACCACTTCGCCGCTTTTGACGTCGAGCGACACGTCTTTGACGACGGTGCGCGACCCATAACGCTTTTTCAGGTTGCGCACCGCCAGCGAACTACTGGTGCCGGCCGGCTTGCGATTGGGGAGGGACGCGGAGGTGCTCACTGGTTCGGCGCTCCCTGGATCGTCGTGGACGGCGCAAGCGTGGCCGACGCGCCGTTCAGCGGCGCGGCGCCGCCGTTGCGCGGCGCCAGCATGGCACGCACGCGGCCGGTCGGGTTACCCGGGCCGGCTACGTCCTTACCTGCCTTCGCGGTATAGAAGTCGCTCTGCCCGTCGTACGTAATGACGCTGCCGTGCACCTGGTCCATGACCGTGGAGAGGCCTTGCAGGCGTTTCACGGTCGCGTTGGTGGTGAGCGTGGTCAGATCCTGCTTGCCGTCGTAGTCGATACGAATGGCCGTGCCTTCGATGTATTCGTCGAGACCTTCGCGCTTCTGGCGGAAATACGACAGATTGCCGCCGCTCGAGGTGCCGGTGGCGTACTGATAGCCTTGCGGGTCTTGTGTCACTTCGACGCGGTCGGCCTTGATCACGATCGTGCCTTTGGTCGCGACCACATGGCCGGTAAAGATATTGACCTGTTTGAGGTCGTCGTAAGTCATGTTGTCCGCTTCGACGTTCAGCGGCTTGTCCTTGTCGGCACGGTCCGCGTGCGCGAGCGGCGCGAAGCCGGCGAGCGGCAACGCGACGATCAGCGCAGCGAGTCCGGCGCGGCACGCGGACAGGGAGCGCGAGCGGCCGGTATCAAAACGGGGGAACGATTCGTTCATGCAGTCACGCCTGGAATGGATTACCCGGGTTGCTTGGGCGAGCTGCCGCCTGCTTCGGACGGGGCGATCGAGCCTTTCACGTTGCCGAACAGCTGCATCACCCGGGTGACGTTGTTGTAGTTCATGCCGCTGGCAGTCATCACCGACATGCCGCGCTGAAGTTTAACCGGCTTTTCGGTCTCGATCACATCGTCGTTGACCAGCACCCTAAAATGCTGCGAATCCGCTTGCATCTGCGGATCTCCGTAGCCGGGCGCGCGCAGAATGCGCGCATTGTCGTATAGATCGACGATGGACGCGTCGCCGTTCACCTTACCGGTATCGCCGGTTGCGGTGACGATCGGCTTGCCCGGCTGGAACGCGCGCATGGCCGGTTTGACCATGTCGCTCAGCTCGTCGTCTTCGTAGTGGATCAGCGATTGCGCGGTCAGCCGGTATTGTGTCGAGCCCGACTGGTCGAGTTCGGAAATCGAGAAGTTGTCGGCGAAGTAGTCCGGCGTGTGTTCCTTGGGACGCACCACGCCTTCGTTCTGCCGAGGCAGGGTGGCCTGCAACAGCCACCACGTGATACCGGCGAGCGCAGCCATTGCGACCAGCGGAATCAGCGAAGTCAGGCGAAACTGGTTCATCCGACGAGGCCTCGCTGTTCGCCGCTACAGGCGGCCGCGAGCAACGCGTCGTATTTGTGCTGCGCGCGCAGCAACGTATCGCAGACTTCGCGCGCCGCGCCATGGCCGCCGCGCGCTTCGCTGACCCAATGGGCCCGCGCGATCACTTCAGGGTGCGAGTTGGCCGGCGCGGCCGCGAAGCCGACTTTCAGCATCACGCCGAGATCGACCCAGTCGTCGCCCATGTAGCCGCATTGTTCCGCCGTCATGCCGGTTTGCTGCAGCAGGTCCGCGAACGCCTGGGGTTTGTCCTGCACGCCCTGGTAGACGTGCGTGATGTTCATTTCCTTCGCACGCGCCGCCACGATGCCCGACTTGCGCCCGGTGATGATCGCCGTTTCGATGCCGGCCTGGCGCAGCAGCTTCATGCCGTGGCCGTCCATCGAATTGAAGCCCTTCATCGTGTCGCCTTCCGCCGTGAACAGCAGGCCGCCGTCGGTCAGCACGCCGTCGACGTCGAAAATCATCAGCTTCACGCGGCTTGCGCGTTCGGTTGCGGTGGCGGGAGCGAGGGCCATCAGATCACCTTCTTCGAGAACAGGTCGTGCATGTTGAGTGCGCCGATCAGCTTGCCTGCTTCGTCGACGACCAGCATCTGATTGATGCGGTGGCGCTCCATGAGTTCCACGGCTTCCACCGCGAGTTGATCCGGACCGATGGTGCGCGGGCCGGCGGTCATCACGGAGGCGATCGGCAAATTACGGAAATCGCCGTCGCGTTCGAGCACGCGGCGCAAGTCGCCGTCGGTGAAGATGCCGGCCACGTGGTCCGCGTGATCGACGATCGCGGTCATGCCCATGCGCTTGGCGGTCAACTGGAACAGCGCGTCGCGCACGGTAGCCTCGGGTGTGACCTTCGGCACTTCGTCGCCGGTGCGCATGACGTCGCGCACATAAGTGAGCAGGCGCCGGCCGAGCGCGCCGCCCGGATGCGAGCGGGCGAAGTCGTCGCGGCCGAAGCCACGCGCGTCGAGCACCGCGACCGCGAGCGCGTCGCCGAGCGCGAGCGCGGCGGTGGTGCTGGCGGTGGGCGCGAGGTTCATCGGACAGGCCTCTTTCGCTACCCCGGAATTCAGGTGCACGTCGGCCAGTTGTGCGAGACTCGATGACGGGCGGCCCGTCATCGCAATCAGCTTCGCGCCGAGTCGCTTGATGAGCGGCAGGATCGCGACGAGTTCTTCGGTTTCACCGGAATTGGACAGCGCCACGAACACGTCGTCGGCAGTGACCATGCCGAGGTCGCCATGACTGGCTTCCGCTGGGTGCACGAAGAACGCCGGCGTGCCGGTGCTGGCGAGCGTGGCCGCGAGCTTGCGGGCCACGTGGCCGGATTTGCCGATGCCGGAAACGACTACGCGCCCGCGGCAACCGAGGATGAAATCGACCGCCCCGACGAAACCATCGTCGAGTTGATCGCGAAGCGCGCGCACGGCGTCCGCTTCGATGTCGAGCACGTCGCGAGCGAGCGCGAGTGCCCGGTCGCCATTGATTTTCGCTATCATTCGCGAAGTATAGCAAAGGCGCCTGTTCGCCGCGCCGGGCCTGCTGTGCCGAGCCGCTGTCTCTATTGCTGCCTTTAACGGCCCCTCAACCTTGTCGCACGGCGTTTCTCGTGCGCGGTTCCGCTGACGAACGAGGACGCTTTACCGATGCGTTTCTGCCGATGATTTCCCCCCTCGAAATGACGCTGTTCCTGCTGCTTGCATCGGTGGCGGGCGTGGTGACCTTTCGCTTTCTGAATCTTCCGCCGATGCTCGGCTATCTGACGGTGGGCATCGTCGTCGGGCCGCATGCATTCGGTCTCATTCCGGACTCGGTCGGGGCGCAGAACCTCGCTGAATTCGGCGTTGTGTTCCTGATGTTCTCGATCGGGCTGGAGTTTTCGCTTGCCAAGCTGCGCTCCATGCGCCGTCTCGTGTTCGGCCTCGGCCTGTTGCAGGTGATCGGCACGATCGCGGTGGCGGTCACGCTCGGTTTCGTGCTGGAGCGCTGGGTGCACATCAGGTGGCAGGCAAGCGTGGCGCTGGGCGGCGCGCTCGCCATGTCGTCGACGGCGATCGTCAGCAAGATGCTGGCGGAGCGGCTGGAGATCGAGACGGAGCATGGGCGCAATATCTTCGGCGTGCTGCTGTTTCAGGATCTGGCGGTGGTGCCGCTGCTGATCGTCATCGCGGCGCTGGGCGGCAATTCCGAAGACCTGGTCAGCGCGCTCGGCGTGGCGGCGATCAAGATCGTGGTGGCATTGGCGCTCCTTTTGATCGTGGGTCAGCGGTTCATGACGCGCTGGTTCAACGTGGTGGCACGGCGCCGGTCGCAGGAACTGTTCATTCTCAATCTGTTGCTGGTGACGCTCGGCGCCGCGTTCATCACGGACAAGTTCGGGCTGTCGCTCGCGCTCGGTGCATTCATCGCCGGTATGTTGATCGCCGAGACGCCGTACCGGCATCAGGTGGAAGAGGACATCAAGCCGTTTCGCGACGTGCTGCTCGGTCTCTTCTTCGTCACCACCGGCATGCTGCTCAATCCGCGGGTGATCTGGGAGCATCCGCTGATCGTGCTCGGCTTCGTGCTCGGGCCGATTCTGCTGAAGGCGGTGATGATCACGGGGCTCGCGCGGCTGTTCGGCGCCTCGCCGGGCGTCGCGATGCGCACCGGTATCGGCCTCGCGCAAGCGGGCGAGTTCGGCTTCGTGCTGCTGAATCTGATTCTCGACAAGCATCTCGTCGACGCCACGTTGCTGCAGGCGATACTCGCCGCCATGCTGCTGTCGATGCTGGCCGCACCGTTCATGATTCAGAACGCGGACCGGATCGTGCTGCGCCTTTCGTCGACTGAATGGATGATGCAGTCGTTGCAGATGACGCGCATCGCCACGCAAAGCCTGAAGCAAAGCGGCCACGTGATCATTTGCGGTTATGGCCGGGCCGGGCAGAATCTGGCGCGTATGCTGGAGCATGAAGGGTTGTCGTACGTCGCGCTGGACCTGGATCCCGACCGGGTCGCGGCGGCGGCGGCGGCGGGTGAGTCGGTCGTGTTCGGCGACGCCGGGCGGCGCGAGTCGCTGCTCGCCGCCGGTATCCACCGCGCGGCCGCGATTGCGATCACCTACGCGAACACGCCGTCGGCACTGCGCGTGCTGCACAACATTCACGAACTCGAACCCACGCTGCCGGTGATCGTCCGTACTGTGGACGACGCCGATCTGGAAAAGCTGCTGGCTGCGGGCGCGACCGAAGTGATTCCGGAAATCGTCGAAGGCAGTCTGATGCTCGCCTCGCATACGCTCGTGGTGATGGGCGTGCCGATGCGGCGGGTGGTGCGCCGGGTCGAGGAAATGCGCGACGAGCGCTATGCGCTGCTGCGCGGCTATTTCCACGGCGCCGACGACGTGGACGACGACGACGGTCACGAACAGGTGCGGCTACAATCGGTGCCGGTCGACGAAAACTCGGACGCCGTGGGCCGCACGCTCGCGGAATTGGGCCTGTTCGACGTGGGCGTCGAAGTGACGGCGATTCGCCGGCACGGCATTCGCGGCGTCGAGCCGGACCCGTCCACCAAGCTGCGTTCGAGCGATATCGTGGTGCTGCGCGGTCTGCCCGAGCAGTTGGCGGAGGCCGAGGAACGGCTCTCGAAGCATCGGCGCGCGGGCGCTACCGCAGCATAGCGCCGCCTGTACCCAGGGCGAGGCGCGTGCCTGCGGGCGCGCCCTGGTTTAGCTTTTCATCGGACCTGTGCAGGTCCATCCGGAGACATCATGTCCAACGCGCTCTCGAGCGCGCCGCTCGATGCGGCCGATTACATCAAAAGCCACATTCGCACGGTGCCCGACTGGCCGGAGCCGGGCGTGCAGTTCCGCGATATCACGCCGCTTTTGCAGGAGCCGAAGTCGCTGCGCGTGCTGATCGATCTATTCGTGCAGCGCTATATCGACGCAAAGCTCGATTACATTGCCGGGTTGGATGCGCGAGGTTTTATCATCGGGCCGATTCTCGCGTATGAGCTGAACCTCGGCTTCATTCCGATTCGCAAGGCGGGCAAGCTGCCCTACAAGCGGGTCGCGCAATCCTATGACCTCGAATACGGCTCCGCCACCGTCGAGATTCACGAAGACGCCTGCAAGCCGGGTGATCGCGTTGTGATCATCGACGACCTGATCGCCACGGGCGGCACGATGATGGCCGGCAAGATCCTGCTCGAGCGGCTCGGCGCGGTCGTGGTGGAAGGCGCGGCGATTATCGATCTGCCTGAGCTCGGCGGCTCGAAGCTGCTGCGCGAAAGCGGTCTCGCGCTGTATACGGTGACTGGATTCGACGGTCATTGATCATTGGCGGCAAACGCGCCGCGAGAAGCTTCTTCCTGCTCACCGAGAAGGACACAACAATGCCTAACTTCCTGCTGTTTCTCGCCACCTCGATCGCGATCACCGTGGCGCCCGGCCCGGACAATCTGCAAGTGCTCGCGCGCGGGATCTCGCAGGGCCGCGCGGCCGGTTTCGTCGCGGCGCTCGGCTTCGCGGCGGGCATCACGTTTCACACCACGCTGGCCGCGCTCGGCGTGGCCGCGTTGCTGCGCTCGTCGCCGATGGCCTTTACAGCGATCAAGCTGGCCGGCGCGGCTTATCTGATCTGGATCGGCATCAAGGCCCTGCGTAGCCAGGGTCTCGCCACCGCGCACGAGCGCGCGCCGCAGCCGCTGATGGCGGTGTTTCGCCAAAGCGTGCTTGGCAATCTGCTGAATCCGAAAGTGACGCTGTTTTTCATCGTGTTTCTGCCGCAGTTCGTGCAGCCGAACGGCTTGCAAAGCGTCACGCTGCAGATGTTCGAGCTCGGCGCGCTGTTCATGTTGCAGACGGTAGTGGTGTTTTCGCTGTTCGGCGTGTGCGCGGGGATCGTGGGCGGTTATCTGAAGCGTCGCCCACGGGTGGGCGTGTGGCTCGATCGCCTGGCAGGTGCGACGTTCATTGCCATCGGCATTCGGGTCGCGTTGCGCGATTGAGGTGAGCGGCGCGGTGCCCAGCGCTCACCGTTGAGCGCTCACCGTCAAACACCGGAAACAGTTTGGAGCTTTACATGACTTTGCCTTGCATCACCGCCGCGCGCCGCTTCGACGTGCATGCGCATGTGCCGTTCTGGATCGGCGCCGAACAGGTCGGCTGGATCCGCACGAGCGATGTGCCGTCGCTCGCGCGCTGGCCCGATGTGTTCGACCTCGTCACTAACCGTGTGACGCTCGCGCCCGCATTCAATACGGTGGATTTGCGCAGCGCCGCGCTCGGTTCCGTGATCGGCGCGCTCGCCGCCGAAGGCCGCATTCCAGGCTGGCGCAACGAGACCTACGCGATCCGCAACGCGTTCGATGCGCCGCCGCTCGCGTATATCGAACGCGCGGCGTCGCGCTTCTTCGGCACGATGACCTACGCGGTGCATCTGAACGGCGTCGTAGAATACGCAGACGGTGCGCCGCAATTGTGGATCGCGCGCCGCAGCGACACCAAGGCGACCGACCCGGGCATGCTCGACAATGTCGTGGCAGGCGGGATCGGCTGGGGCTTCGGCGTCGAGGAGACGATCATCAAGGAGTGCTGGGAAGAAGCCGGCATTCCCGAGGAAATCGCCGCCCGTGCCGCGGCGGGCCGCACCGCGCATGTGCTGCAATCTTTGCCGGAAGGCACGCAGGCCGAGCAGATTTTCATCTACGACCTTGCGTTGCCGGCTGATTTCGCGCCGCGCAACCAGGACGGCGAAGTGGGCGAGCACCGGCTCGCGCGCATCGACGAAGTGGCGCGCTGGATCGAGGAAGGCGCGATGACAGTCGATGCGAGTCTCGCCACGCTGGATTGTCTGTTGCGCCGCCGTTGGATCGATGAAGACGCGTGCGCCGGCATCGAGGCCATGTTCGTGCCGCCAGCGCTCGCCTGATTGCCGCAAAGGTGCGCGCGCACGAGCATGTCGAAACACGCCGCATCGAGCCGTACATACCGAACAAACCATGCATTGAAGAAGGGAGTCACCCAGGTCATGTCGACCGATCACAGCTTTATCCTCAAACTGTCGTGCGCCGACCGGCCCGGCATCGTTCACGCAGTGTCGGGCTTTCTGTTCGAGCGTGGCAGCAATATTCTCGACTCCGCGCAGTTCGGCGACAGCCGCACCGGCGAGTTCTTCATGCGCGTGCATTTCCAGCAGGTGGGCGGCGATCCGGGTCTGGAAGCGTTGCGCACGTCGTTCGCGACGCTGGCTGAACAGTTCGGCATGCGCTGGGAGTTGCACGACGCGTCGGTGAAGCCGCGCGTGGTGATCATGGTGTCGAAGATCGGCCATTGCCTGAACGATCTGCTGTTCCGCTACCGCACCGGCCAGCTGGGTATCGAGATTCCCGCGATCATCTCGAACCACAAGGAGTTCTATCAACTCGCCGCCAGCTACGACATTCCGTTCCATCACTTCCCGCTGTTGGGCGCGACGCCGGACGCGAAGGCGGCACAGGAAGCACGCGTGCTCGAAGTGATCGACGAGCATCAAGCCGACCTGGTGGTGCTCGCGCGCTACATGCAGATTCTGTCGCCGAAGCTGTGCGAAGCACTCGCCGGCCGCGCGATCAACATTCATCACTCGTTCCTGCCGAGCTTCAAGGGCGCGAAGCCGTATTACCAGGCGTTCGACCGCGGTGTGAAGCTGATCGGCGCGACCGCCCATTACGTGACGACGGATCTGGACGAAGGTCCGATCATCGAGCAGGAAGTGGAGCGCGTCGACCACAGCATGACGCCGGAGCAATTGACGGCGATTGGCCGCGACGTCGAATGCGTGACGCTCGCGCGCGCGGTGAAGTGGCACGTGGAGCATCGCGTCGTGTTGAACGGCAGCAAGACGGTGGTGTTTCGCTAAAGGCGGTTGATCGCTTTGCGGCAGAGATAAATGGCGGCAGCCGGACGACTCCGGCGCCGCCATTTTTTTGTCGACTACGGCCGCGCGGCTGACCGGCCTGCGTCACGCGCGGCATTCGCGTTTTGCGCCGAGCGGCGGCGCGCATTCAACTTCTTCAGCCAGATCAGCAGCCCTGTCGCGCTCAGCACGGCGACCGCGAGGCCGACTGCGCTAATCAGAATCCGTCCGCCTAGACCGAGGATGCGCCCCGAGTGCAGCGGGTATTGGACCTGCAAGAAGATGTCGCCGGCCGTGCCCTTGCCGGGAATCTGCGTGCTGAGTTGCTTGCCGGTGGCCGCGTCCCAATACATCCACGGATTGCCGAGGCCGATATCGCCGTGATCGTTGCCGGTTGCGTAAAAGCCGACGCCGTACGCATGCATGAATTCCGCATAGTAGATGCCGCCCGGCCCGACGCCGAGATTCCGTGCTTTGCCGGCCTGCTCGGCCAGTTGCACAATGCGCTCGCGGGGGAGCACGGTGTCGCCGGGTTGCGGTGCGCGGCGGATTTCAGGGTTGTTGAGCGGATCGGGCGTGAGCGTCGAGAACATCGACACGATTGGGCGCACCACCGGCGCTGCAAGATTCATCGATACCGATGTCAGCGCAACGATCATCAGCAGGCCCCAGATCCACACGCCGCCTGAGCGGTGCAGATCGAAAGTGAGCGCGTAGCCGCCGCGCCCGAAGCGGAACGCGAACGACTTGCGCCAGACCTTGGCGCTCGGAAACGACAGCCATAGCGCGATCAGGCTGTCGAACAGCCAGACGATGCCGACGATCCCCATCAGCCACGTACCGATATCGACGCCGCCCGTAAAAGGCAGTTGCAGCGTGTAGTGGAGCTTGTAGATGAACGGGATCAGATTGAGCCGCGCGAGCGAGACGGCGCCCCATTCGCGGCGTCCCTGGATCTCGCCGGTGGCGGGGTCGACGGCAATCTGATTGAAGTCGAGCGGGTAGGGCTGGTGCGTGGCTGGGTCGATACGCGGCAACACCATCATTTGCAGCGTGTGGCCCGGTTCGGCCGCCAGCGGCAGATACGTCACCTGCAAACGCGGATCGGCGGCTTCCACGCGGCGCGCCAGTTCCAGCCCCGACAGCGCCGGTCCTGCGGTGCGCGCCTTGAAGAACGACGGGTTCAGCGCCGCATCGAGTTCATGGTCCCACGCGATGACCGCGCCGGTGAGGCCGGCGACGAACAGAAACAGCGCAGTGGCGACACCGAACCAGCGATGCAGGCGGACGAACTGCCGCCTCATGGGCAAACCGGCGGAACGGAGCGGAAATTCGAATGAGGGGTCACGACACAGGTTTTGTGTAAATGGGAATTGTTCGCATCTTAAGGAATCATGCCACGGACTGCAAGTTTGTCGTAAGTTCACGGCGACATTCGGGGATCGTCAGCCACAAACGATGAGCGGCGGCAGCGGCGACCCTTCCGGTCCGACCAGCATCTGAACACGAACGTCCAGTTCCACACCGCGGGCGTGCAGTACAACCTGAGCCTGGACTGGACGCTGAATGCGAACTACAGCTACAGCAAAAGTTCACGCGATCGCAACGAGAGCAGCTGCTGTCTGCAGAACAGCGCCGGAGAGTGCACCAAAAGCCGCGTCTACACGCAGGACGGTGAGTCGATCTTCCGGGGCGTGGAGTTCGACGGAGACGTCTGACGCAGGGCGATCCGCGCACGTTGTCACTGAATGCGCGCATCGACTTCTGAGCATGAAAAAAAGCGGCACCGAAGTGCCGCTTTTTCGTTGCCGTGCCTCCGCTTCAGGGGCGTTGGCCGCCGCCTCAAACCAGCCGCAGGTAAATCAATTCCCGCTTGATATACGCATAGAAGATCGGCGCCGCCACCACGCCCGGAAGGCCGAACGCCGCTTCCATGATGAGCATGGCGATCAGCAATTCCCAGGCGCGCGCCTCGATCTGTCCGCCGACAATGCGCGCGTTCAGGAAGTATTCGAGCTTGTGGATCAGGATCAGGAACACGAGCGACATGACCGCCGCGGGAAAGCTCACCGAGAGCGCCACCGCGACGATGATCGTGTTCGAGATCAGATTGCCGATCACCGGGAGCAGGCCGACGATGAACGTGACCAGCACCAGCGTCTTCGACAACGGCAGCGTGTCGTGGAAGATCGGCAGGACCACCAGCAGGAAGATGCCGGTAAAGACCGCATTGATCGCGGAAATTTTCACCTGAGCGAACACGATACGGCGGAACGCATCGGCGAAACGGGTCACGCGCGTGATGAAGGCCGTGGAGAGCGGCAGACGCTGGATATGCTTTTGCGCGCCGACCGCGATGATCGCCCCGATGATCATGCCGATCAGGATATGCGTGAACGCGCGCGCCGCGGTCTTGCCGCTTTGCTGCAGCATGTTGGCATGCGTCTGCATCAGCTCCGCCGCCTTGGTCTTCATCTGCTCGGTATCGACCGGCAGAGAATTGGCGATGAATTGCGGAATCCGGCCGCGCGCCTGGTCGATCAACTGCATGGCCTGGTCGAGCAGCTTCTGCACGCTCGGCACGTCGTTTTCGAAATGCTCGATGATGCCGAGTGTGAGCCCCGTCAGCGCGCCCACGATCACCGTGGACAGAATCACGACCGCGAGCCAGCGAGCCCGCTTGCTCGACATATGACGCTCGATGCGCGGCGCGATGGTGTGTACCAGCTGGAACACCAGCAGCCCGGCGAGCAACGCGCCGAGCAGCCGAAGTTCGATGACCGCCCACATGCCGAACAGCATCACAACGTAACTGCCGATTTCGACTGCCGACAGCTTCGGCAGGCTCATGTCGCTAGTCAGCCTGACCGGGCGTGGGCGTAGGTCCTGCACTTGCCCGTCGTCGCGCGCCTGATTCCGCTTGGCCATGGCTTATTCCGTCCCCAACCCGAGTTGTGCAGCGTTACTTTTTACTGGCCGCGCGTTTCAGCAAAGGCGCCAGATATTTACCGGTAAAACTTGCCTTCGCCTTCGCAACCTGCTCCGGCGTGCCTTGGGCGATGATTTGCCCGCCGCCCGCCCCGCCTTCAGGGCCGAGGTCGATGACCCAGTCCGCGGTTTTTATTACATCGAGATTATGCTCGATGATCACGACGGTATTACCCTGGTCCCGTAAACGATGAATCACTTCGAGCAACAGCGCGATGTCATGAAAGTGCAATCCGGTGGTCGGTTCGTCGAGTATGTATAGCGTGCGACCGGTATCACGCTTGCTCAGTTCCAACGATAGTTTGACGCGCTGTGCTTCCCCGCCCGACAGGGTAGTGGCCGACTGGCCCAGGCGGATATAGCCCAAACCCACGTCCAGCAGGGTTTTCAGCTTGCGCGCGACGACCGGCACAGGCTTGAAGAACTCGTAGGCATTCTCCACCGTCATGTCGAGGACTTCGCTGATGTTCTTGCCTTTGTACTGAACGTCCAGCGTTTCGCGGTTGTAGCGCTTGCCGTGGCAGACGTCGCACGGCACGTACACGTCCGGCAAAAAGTGCATCTCGACCTTCAGCACGCCGTCGCCCTGGCAGGATTCGCAGCGGCCGCCCTTCACGTTGAACGAGAAGCGGCCCGCTTCGTAGCCGCGTTCTTTCGCCGCAGGCACGCCCGCGAACAGTTCGCGGATCGGCGTGAAGAGACCCGTGTAGGTGGCCGGATTCGAACGCGGTGTGCGGCCGATCGGCGACTGATCGACGTTGATCACCTTGTCGAAGTGCTCCAGACCTTCGATCGATTCATACGGCGCCGGCTCCGTGGCCGAGCCATAAAGGTGATGCGCGACCGCGTGATAGAGCGTGTCGTTGATCAGCGTGGACTTGCCCGAACCGGACACGCCGGTCACGCAGGTCAGCAAGCCGACCGGCAGATCGAGCGAGACGTGCTGCAGATTGTTGCCGTAGGCCTCGACGATGCGTAGACGCCGCTCGTCCGGCTCCTTGCGTTCGTCCGGGAATTCGATGTTGCGCGCGCCGGACATGTACTGCCCGGTCATCGACGCCGCGTTCGCCTGCACCTGTTTAGGCGTGCCTTCGGCGATCACCATGCCGCCGTGTTCGCCCGCGCCCGGCCCCATGTCGACCACGTAGTCGGCCATGCGGATCATGTCTTCGTCGTGTTCGACGACGATCACCGAATTACCCAGGTCGCGCAGATGCTTGAGCGTGGCGATCAGCCGGTCGTTATCGCGCTGATGCAAGCCGATGGACGGTTCATCCAGCACGTACATCACGCCGGTCAGCCCCGAGCCGATCTGCGAGGCGAGGCGAATGCGCTGCGCCTCGCCGCCGGACAGGGTTTCCGCACTGCGTTCGAGCGACAGATAGTCGAGCCCGACGTTGTTCAGGAACATGAGCCGCGCGACGATTTCCTTGACCACCTTGTCGGCGATCTCGCGCTTCGAGCCTTCCAGGCGCAGCGTCTGGAAATAGCCGAGCGCGTCGCGCAGCGGCCAGCCGCTGATTTCGAAGATGCCGCGCGCATCGCCGTCCGCGCCGATTCGCACGAAGCGCGCTTCGCGGCGCAGCCGCGTGCCGGCGCAGGCAGGGCAGGGCTGGTTGTTCTGATACTTGGCGAGCTCTTCGCGCACCGCGACCGAGTCGGTCTCGCGGTAACGCCGTTCCAGATTCGGGATGATCCCTTCGAACACATGCTCGCGCACCGAGGTGCGGCCGCGTTCGTTGATGTACGAGAACGGGATCTCCTGCTTGCCCGAACCGAACAGCAGAATCTTGCGGACCTTCTCCGGCAAGTCTTCGACGGCGGTGTCGATATCGAACTCGTAGAACGCCGCGAGGCTCTGCAGCATCTGGAAGTAGAACTGGTTGCGCCGGTCCCAGCCCTTCACCGCGCCCGCCGCGAGCGACAGCGACGGATGCGCGACCACCCGCTTCGGATCGAAGAAGGTGATCTGGCCGAGGCCGTCGCATTCCGGGCACGCGCCCATCGGATTGTTGAATGAGAAGAGCCGCGGCTCCAGTTCCTGCAGCGAGTACGAGCAGATCGGGCAGGCGAACTTCGAGCTGAACAGATGCTCTTTGTCGGTGTCCATTTCGAGCGCGATCGCGCGGCCGTCGGCGAGACGCAGTGCCGTTTCGAACGATTCGGCGAGGCGCTGCTTCATGTCGGGGCGCACTTTCAGGCGGTCCACGACCACGTCGATGGTGTGCTTGTCGTTCTTCTTCAGCTTCGGCAGCGAGTCGACTTCGTAGATTTTCGCGACGCCTTCATTGGCGGTGCCGCCGCCCGAGCGCACGCGGAAACGGATAAAGCCCTGCGCCTGCATTTCCTCGAACAACTCGACGTGTTCGCCTTTGCGATTGGCCACCACCGGCGCGAGGATCATCAGCTTGGTTTCTTCCGGCAGCGCGAGCGCCGCGTCGACCATCTGCGAGACGCTTTGCGCTTCCAGCGGAATTTCGTGGTCCGGACAGTAAGGCGTGCCGACCCGTGCGAACAGCAGACGCAGATAGTCGTGAATCTCGGTGACGGTGCCGACCGTGGAGCGCGGATTGTGCGAGGTCGCCTTCTGTTCGATCGAGATGGCCGGCGACAGCCCTTCGATCAGATCGACGTCGGGCTTCTCCATCAATTGCAGGAACTGGCGTGCATAGGCGGAGAGACTTTCGACGTAGCGCCGTTGTCCTTCCGCATAGAGCGTGTCGAACGCCAGCGACGATTTTCCCGAGCCTGAAAGGCCCGTGATGACGACGAGCTTATGACGGGGTAGGTCGAGGTTGACGTTCTTCAGGTTGTGGGTGCGAGCCCCACGAATACGGATTTGTTCCACGGATTTATTCCATGAACTGGCGGAAAGAGGAAGAGGCTAAACCTGCTACTATAACGACTTTTCAAGACCGCCGTTACGGCTTCCTGACAGCCTGAAGAGGTGTCGAAGCGAGCTGTAAGGCAGCGGCCCAGCGCTGCGGACAAGAGGTCTAACTGGGGCCGTTTTCCGCGAGTACAAGGCAGCCGCGAGGCAACTCCGAGGCAACCGCGAGGCGCCGGCGGAAGGTGCGAAGGCTGCGGGCTCGATCCTAGTGCCGCATGCTGGCCCGCCGTCCTGCGGCAAGCCGCGCGGTCATGGCCGCCTTGCCGCTGTGTCCGCCCGCGGTGTGCCACCCAGCTCATTCACAGAACGTTCCCGATGTCCAATCCGTCCGCCACTTCCTCACGCATGAGCGCGCCTGAACTGCGCGCGACCGTGTCGCTTGCCGCGATCTTCGCGCTGCGCATGCTGGGTCTATTCATGATCATGCCGGTGTTCTCGATCTACGCGAAGACCATCCCCGGCGGCGACAACGTGCTGCTGGTGGGGATCGCGCTCGGCGCTTACGGCGTGACGCAGTCCATGCTGTACATCTTCTACGGCTGGGTCTCCGACAAGGTCGGCCGCAAACCGGTCATTGCGACCGGCCTGCTGATCTTCGCGCTCGGCAGCTTCGTGGCGGCGGGCGCGCACGACATGACGTGGATCATCGTCGGCCGGGTGATTCAGGGCATGGGCGCGGTGTCCTCAGCGGTGATCGCGTTCATCGCCGACCTGACCGCCGAGGAAAATCGCACCAAGGCCATGGCCATGGTGGGTGGCAGCATTGGCGTGTCGTTCGCGGTGGCGATCGTCGGGGCGCCGATCGTGTTCCAGTGGGTCGGCATGAGCGGCCTGTTTACGCTGGTCGGCATCTTCTCGATTCTGGCGATCGGCGTGGTGGTGTGGGTCGTGCCAGATGCGCCGAAACCGGTGCATGTCCGCGCGCCATTCGCCGAAGTGCTGCACAACGTCGAGTTGCTGCGTCTGAATTTCGGCGTGCTCGTGCTGCACGCGACGCAAACCGCGCTGTTCCTCGTCGTGCCGCGCATTCTCGAAGCCGGTGGCCTGCCGGTCGCCTCCCACTGGAAAGTGTATTTGCCGGTCATGGGCCTGTCGTTCGTGATGATGGTGCCGGCGATCATTGCCGCGGAAAAGCGCGGCAAGATGAAGATCGTGCTGCTCTCGGCGATCGCTCTTATCCTGATCGGACAGTTGTTATTGGGCGTCGCTCCGCATACGATTCTGAGTGTGGCGGCGATCCTTTTTGTGTACTTTCTCGGCTTCAATATTCTTGAAGCTTCGCAGCCTTCGCTGGTGTCGAAACTGGCGCCCGGAACCCGCAAGGGCGCGGCCGCCGGCGTGTACAACACCACGCAGTCGATCGGTCTTGCGCTGGGCGGTGTGGTCGGCGGCTGGTTGCTGAAGGCGGATGGTCAGAGCGCCGTCTTTTTCACTTGTTCGGGGCTCGTCTTTTGCTGGCTTATAATCGCCGCAAAGATGAAACAGCCGCCGCGCAAAGCGTAATACGGCGCATCCCGAACTTACCCAGAACTCACCCGGCGGCGGGCAGAGGCGCAGTTCCGGTCTCGGGCCTGCCGGCCCTGAAACGCGAACCGTGTATTGCCGCGCCGCCCGTAACGGAATCAACAGGAGAAACTCATGGCATCCGTGAACAAGGTCATTCTCGTCGGCAATCTCGGAGCCGATCCGGAAGTCCGTTATCTTCCGAGCGGCGACGCAGTGGCGAACATCCGCCTTGCAACGACGGATCGGTACAAGGACAAGGCGTCCGGCGAAATGAAAGAAGCGACCGAATGGCACCGCGTCTCGTTCTTCGGCCGCCTCGCGGAAATCGTGTCCGAATATCTGAAGAAGGGCTCGTCGGTGTACCTGGAAGGGCGCATCCGTACCCGTAAGTGGCAGGCGCAAGACGGCACCGACCGTTACTCGACGGAAATCGTCGCCGAGCAGATGCAAATGCTGGGTGGCCGCGGCGGCTCGATGGGCGGCGGCGGTGACGAAGGCGGTTATAGCCGCGGTGAGCCGTCGGAGCGAAGCGGCGGCGGTGGTGGTGGCCGTGCGGTGTCGGGTGGTGGTGCGCGTGGCGGCAGCGGTGGTGGCGGCGGCGGCGCGAGCCGTCCGAGCGCGCCGGCTGGTGGCGGATTTGACGAGATGGATGACGATATTCCGTTCTGATTTCCCAGAATCAACGTGCAAAGATAGAACCCCGCCTTCGTGCGGGGTTTTTTGTTCTTGGCTCTGGCAGGCAGCGCGCACGAACACTGGCATGGCACGCTGATTCATAAAAAAACGCGCAAGCGATCGAAATCGGGGCTACATTTTTTAGACGCCACCGTGATGCATTTTGTCCGTGGAATCGATAGCCCCGCGTGACAGCGCGGATTCCCTTTCATCTTCCGAGGGGGCATTTGAGATGTCGGATGATGCCGCAGATGTCCTGATCGTCGGCGCCGGCCCGGTCGGTCTATTGCTCGCTACGGAGTTGCGACGCGACGGCGTCGAGGTGCGCCTCGTCGACCGTATGTCCACCAGGATCTTCTATTGCAAGGCGCTCGGCATTACGCCGCGCACCATCGAGATATTCGAAGACATCGGCATCGCCCGGCGCGCGATTGAGTCCGGAATATGGCTGACCGGCGTTCAAACCTGGCAGGACGGCGCCATGGTCCCGGCACGCAGCATGAACATGCCGACGGCAGGGCTGCCCTACGGCTCGTTGTCGCTCGCGCAGTTCGAAACGGAACGTCTTCTCGAGGCCGCACTTGCCGCGCATGGCGGACGGGTCGAATACGGCGTCGAGTTGACCGCTTTCGAAGAGCGCGAGGGCGCGGTCCATGCGCAACTCACGGATTCCGACGGGCAGACGCACACCCTGCGTTGCCGTTGGCTCGTGGGCTGCGATGGCGCGCACAGCAAGGTTCGCTCGACGCTCGGTTTTGCGTTCGAAGGCGGACAATACCCGCAAACATTCGCGCTCGCTGATCTCGACGTCGAGTGGGATTTGCCCCGGGGGCCGATGTATCGCTTCGAATGGAGTGCTGAGGGCCGCCCGAAAACGGCGCTCGCGGCAGTGCCGGTTCGCGGCTCGGACCGACGCTATCGGCTTTCGGTCGTCGTGCCCGAAGACAAGGCGGCGTTCGCCGATAACCCCTCACCCGATTTCGATACGATGTGCGCGCTGCTGCTGCCGGCCTTGCCCGATGACACGCGCCTCTCGTCGATGCGCTGGTCGTCGGTCTACCGTGTCAGCCATCGCATCGTGCCTGCGTATGCGCAGGGCAGTGTCTTCATTGCTGGCGACGCGGCGCATATTCATCCGCCGGTGGGCGGGCAGGGTATGAATACGGGCTTGCAGGATGCGCACAATCTGGCGTGGAAGCTGTCGCTCGCGGTGAAAGGCCTCGCACAGCCTGAATTGCTCGAGAGCTATTCGGCGGAACGGCATCCCGTCGGAGTCGACGTCGTTCAGTCGACCAGCGCGGCGCTCAATGCGGTGTTCGCTCGCGAGGCGGTGACACCGGCTATGCGCGAAACCCAGTTGCTCGTCACCTATCGCGGCAGCCAAATCGTCGTCGACGAGTGTCCCGGGATGGACGCGGCGTCGCCCGCGCCCGGCGACCGGGTTCCCGAAGTGGGGGGCTTCCAGCAGACCTACGTCGGCCACGCGCAGCGCCTGCATGACCACGTCGGCCGCGGCCGACATGTCTTGCTCGGCTATATCGATTCACCCGCTGCGCAATACGACGCGTTTGTCGAGGGTTGCTCCGCGCTCGCTGCCCTGCCTGACGAGTTCGCGTCCGCGGTGCTGATCGTGGCGCCGGGATGCGATGTGCCCCGCAACGAGCGGATCACCGTGCTGACGGATGCGGCACATGAATTCGCGACGGCGTTTCGCGCCCCGAGCGGCACGGTGTGGGGCGTGCGGCCCGACGCGCATCTCGGCTGGCGTGCGAGCCATTGTTCGAAAGACGCGTTGAAGGGGTGGTTGCGGCGGTCGATACGGATCGACTGACGTGATTCGGGGCGGCGTGCGATAGTCGGGCGTCGGTCTGGAACTCCCCTAGGGATAAACCTAAGCACCACGCCAGGCATGCCTCAGCGCCCCATTTCCCACCCTTCAGCCTTATCTTCCTCAATGTCGCCTTGACATTCACTCCTTCCCCGACAATACTCAATCCATAGTTTGTACGGACAAAGTAACAAACGCAGATAAAGTCACTCGAAACAGGAGACAGGCATGGAATCAGACCTCGCAGTCAAACACCGCATACGCGCCAGTTACGGGCGCTACCTCGAAGATTTCCAGGTCGCCGATATCTACGAACACCGCCCCGGGCGCACTATTACGGAAGCCGACAACATCCACTTCTCGCTGCTGACGATGAATTTCCATCCGATGCATTGCGATGCCGCCTACGCCGCCAAGAGCGAATTCGGCCGCCTGCTGGTCAATAGCGGTCTGACGGTTGCCGTGGTGCTGGGACTCTCGGTGAACGACGTCAGCGGCAAGGCGATCGCCAACCTCGGCTGGAAAGAAATCCGTTTGACCGGTCCGGTGTTTTGCGGCGACACGATTTATGCGGAATCCGAAGTGCTCGAGAAGCGCGAATCGAAGTCGCGTCCGGGGCAGGGCATCGTCACCGTGCAAACTCGCGCGTTCAAGCAGGACGGCACACCGATCATGGACTTCGTGCGCAGCGCGCTCGTGCCGGCGCGCGGCCACGGCGTCGGCGATTGATCGACGCGTTGCCCCGCGTCAATCGCCGCATGAGCGAACTGAACGCTCGGGCAGTCTGAGAACGACCAGCAGCACATTGCGCGCATCTGCCGGCAAGAGCAGCCCGCGCGCGGATTCCGGCGGCGCCCGAACAGGCGCCACGAAGCGGCAAGCGTCAATGCGGCCGCATGCACACCAAGGAGACAAAGGTGGCTATCGGTATCGTCAACTCGGGCGCGCGACTCGATCGCCTGCCCATCGCGTCCTTTCACTGGAAGGTTCTCGGCCTCATCAGCGCGGGCGCTTTTCTCGACGCCTTCGACATCTATCTCGCCGCCGGTGCGCTCGGCGCGATGGTGAAAGCGGGCTTCTCCGATCTGAAACTGAACGCGCTATTCATTTCGGTGACGTTCTTCGGCATGCTGATCGGCGCAGGCCTGGCCGGTTATCTCGGCGACCGCTTCGGCCGCCGCTCGTCGTATCAGACCAATCTGCTGATCTTCGGCATCGCGTCGATCGCCGCGTGCTTCGTGCCGAACATGATGTGGCTGATCGTGCTCCGGCTGATCATGGGTATCGGCCTCGGCGCCGAACTCGTGGTGGCGGCGGGCACCTTGTGCGAATTCATACCCCCGGCATCACGCGGACGCTGGACCGCGTTGCTCGCGCTCATTATCAATTCCGGGTTGCTGGTGTCGACGGCGGTGGGCTACGTCGTGATTCCGCTGCTGGGTTGGCGCTATATGTTCGGGATTGCCGGCGTCGGCGCGATCATCGTGTGGGTGCTGCGGCACCGTATGCCGGAGTCGCCGCGCTGGCTCGAATCAGTGGGCCGCAGCGACGAAGCCGAGGCGACCGTTTCGGCCATCGAAAACGAGGTGCAGCGACAGAAAGGCCCATTGCCGCCGGTCGAGCGCACCGAAAGTCTCGAAGTGCCGAAAGCACCGTTCTCCGCACTGTTTTCGCACGCCATGCTGGGGCGCACGCTGGTCGCCATTCTCACGGCGGTCGCGGTGAATATTTCGGTGTACGGCTTTGTTGCGTGGTTGCCGACCTTCTTCGTGAAGGAAGGTCTCACCATCGTGCAATCGCTCGGTTTCACGACGCTCATGGCGTTCGGCGCACCCGGCGGCGCGTTGATCGGCTTTCTCTGCGCGGATCGTGTGGGCCGTGCGCGTGGTCTGGTGATCTTCGCGATCGCCACGATCGTGGTCGGCTTCATCTATCCGAACATGCATGCGGGTTGGGCAATCAGCAGTGTCGGCTTCGTGCTGGTCACCTGTATCTACACGGTCACCACGCTCGGCTTGTTCGCCTACATCCCTGAACTATTTCCGACCGAACTGCGTCTGCGCGGAACTGGCACAGCAGGCGTTTGCGGCCGCGCTGCCTCGATGACCACGCCGTATCTCGCGGTGGTGCTCTACAACTCGTTCGGCGTGTCCGGCGTGCTGGCCATGGTGAGTAGCGTGCTCGGGCTGTTGGTGCTCGGCATTCTGCTGCTGCGTGTCGAAACCAATCAGCACGCGCTCGAGCGGATCTCGCCGAGCCTCGACACCGATTCCGATCCGATACCCGCTACCCAGCAAGGTTAATCCTCCATGACTTCACTCGATACCTCTGTCACGCTGTCCGATCAGTACGCGCGCTTCGGTCTGGGTCTGCAATTGCGCGACGTGCCGCGTGCGGTGCAGACGCGCGCCAAGCATCTGATTCTCGACGCCGTTGGCATTGCATTCGCGTCACGTGGTTATCCGTATGCGGATGTTGCGCTCGCCGCCTTCTCCGAACTCGGCAACGGCGCTTCGCCAGTGATCGGCTACGGCCGGCGTCTTGGCCTGCGCGACGCCGCGACGATGAACGGCGTGCTGATTCACGGTCTCGACTTCGACGACACCCATTCGCGCGGCGTCATTCACTCGACCACCAGCGCGTTGCCCTGCGTGCTCGCACTCGCCGATCGCGACGGCGTAAGCGGCGCCGATCTGTTGACCGCGTATATCGTCGCAATGGAAGTGTCGACGCGCGTGGCGTCGGCGGCCAAGGGCGGATTCCACGACGCCGGTTTTCATCCGACGGGCCTGGTGGGCGCGTTCGGCTGCGCGGTTGCCGCAGCGCGTCTGCTGCAACTGGACGAGGCTCGCGTGGCGCATGCGCAAGGCATCGTGTTTTCAATTGCGGCCGGCAGCCTCGAATTTCTCGAAGACGGCGCGTGGACCAAGCGCGCTCATCCGGGTTTCGCGGCTGCTTCGGCGATCACCGCCGCGACGCTCGCCAAACACGGCTTCACGGGTCCACGTTTGGCCTACGAAGGACGCTTCGGGCTCTACGCGAGCCACCTCGGCAAACCGCTCGACGCGGCCGATCGCGAACTCGCCACCGAAGGCCTGGGCAGTTCATGGCAGATAGACGAAGTGGCGATCAAACCGCTGCCCGCGTGTCACTTCACGCATGCAGTCGCCGACGCGGCGATCGCGTTGCATCGCGAGCATCGCTTCTCGGCAGACAAGCTCGACTCGATCAAACGCGTGGTCGCGAAAGTGCCGCGCGGCACGGTGGAAATCGTCTGCGAACCGGTCGATGCGAAGCGCAAGCCGGTCACCGCCTACGACGCGCAATTCAGCGTGCCGTACATCGTCGCCACGGCGTTGCTCAAAGGCCGCTTTACGCTCGACGAACTCGAACCGGCCGCGCTCGCCGATCCAGCGGTTTTGGCGCTCGCCAAAAAAGTCGATTACGAAATCGATCCCGACACGACCTTCCCGCGCCACTACACCGGCGAAGTCGTGGTGGAGCGCAGCGACGGGTCGCGCGTCGCGCATCGCGAGGCGATCAATCGCGGTTGCGCGGACCGCCCCGTCAGCAACGACGACATCGTCGCCAAGTTCCACGCGAACGCGCAGCGCAGCATTTCCCGCAGTGAGGCCGAACAGGTCGCCCACGCCGTCTTGCAACTCGACGAACAGCCGGCCCGCGCGCTCGCCGACACGCTTGCTGGACACACCGCATCTTAAGGACGTCATCATGACCGCCACTGAACTCGACACGCTGGAAAACGATCAACTGATTCTCGACATGCTGGACCGCTTTCTCGACACCGAGGTGCGGCCCTACGTCCACAAGTTCGATCACGACGATATCTACCCGGCGGAGATCGTCGAGAAGATGAAAGAGATGGGCCTGTTCGGCTGCATCATCGATCCCGAGTATGGCGGGCTGGGCCTGTCGACGCGGACCTACGCGCAGATCATCGCGCGCATCTCGCGGGTCTGGATGTCGGTGAGCGGCATCATCAATTCGCATCTGATTCTCGCGATGCTGGTGCAACGCGACGGCACGCCCGAGCAGAAAAGCAAGTATCTGCCGAAGTTCGCCACCGGCGAGTGGCGCGGCGGCATCGGCCTCACCGAGCCCGATTGCGGCACCGATCTGCAGGCGATACGCACGACCGCCAAACGCGTCGGCGACGAATACATCGTGAACGGCAACAAGACGTGGATCACCAACAGCAAGCACGGCAATACGCTGGCGCTGCTGGTAAAGACGGATACGACGGCAGAGCCGCGGCATCGTGGGATGAGTTTGTTGCTGGTGCAGAAAGGTCCAGGATTCGAAGTCAGCCGCCAACTCGAAAAGCTCGGCTACAAAGGTATCGATACCTGCGAGCTGTCGTTCAACGACTATCACGTTTCCGTGGATGCGTTGATCGGCGGCGTGGAAGGCAAGGGCTTGCAGCAGATACTCGGCGGCCTGGAACTCGGCCGGATCAATGTCGCGGCGCGCGGCGTCGGTGTCGCGCAAGCCGCGCTCGATGAATCCGTCAGCTACTCGCAGCAGCGCAAGACCTTCGGCAAGCCGATCTGCGAGCACCAGGCGATCCAGTTGAAACTCGGCGAGATGGCGACGCGCGTCGAAGCGGGGCGTTTGCTGGTCGATGCCGCCGCGCAGAAGTACGACCGCGGCGAGCGTTGCGATATGGAAGCGGGCATGGCGAAATACTTCGCCACTGAGGCCGCGCTGGAAAACAGCATCGAGGCCATGCGCATTCACGGCGCGTACGGCTATTCGAAGGAGTACAACGTCGAGCGACTGTATCGCGATGCGCCGCTCCTCACCATCGGCGAAGGCACCAACGAGATGCAACGCATCATCATCGCCAAGCAGCTGATCGAAAGGAGTCCGGTATGAGTTTGCCTCTTTCCGGCGTGCGCGTGCTCGCCATTGAACAATACGGCGCTGGGCCGTTCGCGACCCAGCATCTCGCGGACCTCGGCGCGGAGATCATCAAGATCGAGCATCCGACCAATGGCGGCGACGTCGGCCGCGCGGTGGGCCCGTATTTTTTCGGCGACGGCGATAGCCACTTTTTCGAAGCGTTCAATCGCAACAAATGCAGCCTGACGCTCGATCTGAAAAAGCCCGAAGCGCGCGCGGTTTTGCTCGACCTCGTCGCGAAGAGCGACGCGGTGTTCAACAATCTGCGCGGCGATCTGCCGGCGAAGCTCGGGCTCACCTATGAGCAACTTCGCGAGGCGAATCCGAAGATCGTGTGCGGGCATCTGTCCGCGTACGGTCGCACCGGCAGCCGCGCGGCATGGCCGGGCTACGACTATCTGATGCAGGCCGAGGCCGGCTATCTGTCGGTCACGGGCGAGCCCGATAGTCCGCCGGCGCGCTTCGGCTTGTCGATCATCGACCTGATGACCGGCACGACCGCGGCGATGGCGCTGCTCGCCGGTCTGGTCGATGCGAAGACATCGGGCAAGGGCCGCGACATCGACGTGAGTCTCTTCGACGTCGCGCTGCACAACCTCGCGTATGTCGCGACGTGGTATCTGAACGGCGGCGTGGTGACAGGGCGCGAGAATCGCTCGTCGCATCCGTCGCTCACGCCGAGCCAGTTGTACAAGACCCAGGACGGCTGGATTTTCCTGATGTGTAACAAGGAAAAGTTCTGGGGCGTGCTCGCCGAAGTGCTCGATAAACCGTCGTGGGTGACCGATCCGCGCTTTTGCAACTTTCAGGCACGCCTCGCGAATCGCGAGCTGGTGCAGACCGAACTCGACACGGTGTTATCGGGCGCGACCACGGCAACATGGCTCGAACGCTTCGGCGGACGCGTGCCGGCGGCGCCGGTGTTCGACGTCAAGGAGGCGTTGGAGAATCCGTTCGTTGCCGAGCGCGAATGCGTGGTGAACGCCGAGCACCCGCGCTTCGGCACGGTGCGCGGCGTGGCCGCGCCGGTGCGGATCGACGAGCCGCTGCCGACGCGCGCGGCGCCGGACCTCGGGCAGGACACCCAACGGTTGCTCGACGAGCTCGGCTATGGTCCGGAAAGGATAGCTTTGCTGAGAGAGGCGGGTGTGGTGCAATAAGGCCGGGCGGGCAACCGTCCGCTCTTCCACTTTTTTGCACATCGAGATGGCCACGACAGTCCTCGGGCAACAGCCGCGCTACATGCAACTGGCACAGACGCTCCTGAACGAGATTCAGGGCGGACAGTTTCCCATCGGCACGTTGCTGCCGACCGAATTCGAGCTCTGCGAGCAGTTCGGCGCGAGCCGCTTCACGGTGCGCCAGGCCATCAAGCAACTGGAGCAGCGCGGTCTGGTGGACCGGCGGCCCGGCATCGGCACCCGCGTGAAAGCCATACAAAGCGAGACCGCGTACCGGCAGGTGATGGAGCGCCTGAGCGACCTGCACCGCTACACGTCGGACACGGAGCTGGAGATCGAGTCGACGCAAACCGTCGAGATCGACGACGCCGAACTGCTCGAGCGGCTCAGCGCGAAGCCAGGTGAGACCTGGTTGCTGGCCGAGGGCATTCGCCGTTCACCGGACAGTGTCGAGCCGATCTGTCACACGCAGGTGTATATCCATCCGGCGTTCCGCTCGTTGACAGGCCTGAGCGGCCGCACGCATGTGCCGATCTACACGCTGATCGAAAAGCAGTTCGGCGAGCAGATCGCCGAAGTTCAGCAGGAAATCCGCGCGGTCGCGCTGCCGGCGGCGCTGGCGCAACGTCTGAACGCGAAGCCGCGTTCGCCCGCGCTGTGGTTGTGCCGCCGTTATCTGAACCGGCGTGCGCAGGTGGTCGAGCTGACCATCAGTGTGCATCCGGCGGACCGCTACAGTTATTCCGAAACATTTCAACGCGACTGGCACGCCAACTAGCAGCATCGCGGCGTGCGGTTCAGGAGAGCAGGATGGACGCACGCAGTTATCTGTTCGTACCGGGCGACCGGCCCGAGCGCTTCAGCAAGGCGCTCGACACGGGCGCCGACGCGGTGGTGATCGATCTCGAAGACGCGGTTGCGCCGGCGGCGAAGCTCGCCGCGCGCGATGGCCTGCAACGCTGGCTGTCGACGGCGGATCCCGCGCGGCTCATCGTCCGCGTGAACGCGGTGGGCACACCGTGGCATGTCGCCGATGTGGAGACGGTGCGGGCCTCCGGCATTGCCACGTTGATGCTGCCTAAGTCGGACAGCGCGCAGCAACTCGCCGACGTCGCCGCGCGGCTGCCGGCGGCGATGCGCATCGTGGCGCTCATCGAAACCGTCGCGGGTGTGGTGGCGATGCGGGAAATCGCCGCCGTGCCGTCGGTCACGCGGCTTGCGTTCGGCACCGTGGATTTTTGCGGCGATGCCGGCATTGAAGGACTCGGCGTCGAACTGAATTACGTACGCTCGCAGATGGTGATCGAATCGCGCTATGCGGGCCTCGCCGCGCCGGTCGATGGCGTGACGCTGGAACTCGACGATCTCGCCCGCCTGACGGAGCACGTGGCCGGCGCGCGGCGCTTCGGCTTCGGCGGCAAGCTGTGCATACACCCGCGCCAGGTGGATCCGGTCAACAGCGGTTTCGCGCCCAGCGAGGACGAGCGGCGTTGGGCGGCGCGTGTTCTCGCGGCGTGTCGCGAACATCCGGAAGGGGCGTTCGCGGTGGACGGCAAACTGGTCGACCGGCCGGTCATCGAGCGGGCGAAAAGGATTGCTGAATTCGACACGCTCACGCGGTGATGGTGCGCCGGTTCGGCCCGGCGGCAAGGCAAGCCATGCTTACCGGCGCAAATGGTCCAACGCGTCCCTCATGGGCACACTGGAGATGACAATCGGCCCCGTAAACGGCGTATCCAGGTCGACGATCACATAGATCGCGGAAGCAATCGACACCGCGCCGAGCAAAATCGTGACCAACGCCAGCGCGTTGCGCGGCGCGATCAGGCCGAAACTCAGAAAGATCACGGCCAGCCAGAAGGTCAGTGTCTTGAGGAACGGCTGGGAAATCGAGCTGTGCGCTTCCTCGATGATCTTCCACCGCGCGTCCACCACGCGCCGGTATTGCACCAATCCGTCGTCGAGCGCGCGTTGCTGTAATGGATCGTGGGTCCGCAATTGCCGCAACTCCCTGCCCACGGCGGTCAGCATATCGCCGAGCCGCACGTTCTCCAGTTTCTGCGAGTTGTCCTGCGAGCCGATGTCTTTCGGGTATTCGCCGGTGGGAGGGGTTTCGCCGGGCCACGTCGAGGCAATCGCCGCCGCCGTGTACTGGCGCAACAGGTGCCGGGCCGGATCGGTATCCGCGCCGTATTGGCGCAAGGTCGTGTCGAACTCGATCAGATCGGCTGCGTAGGCGCGCAAATCATTGGAAGCCGTGTCGAAGCTGGACTTCGCGGATGCCGTCATCAAGCCGAGTACCAGCGCGGCAAACGTCACCAGCATGCCGATCACCAGCTGGATCAACTGCACGGTTTCATGCGCCTTGTGCTCTTCAGGCAACAGCGGCCGCACCCACACGCCCACGCCGGTCGCGATCAGCAAGAGAGCGAAAATCACCACGGTCGAACCGACTTCGGACATACGCATGCTCCGTAGACGCACCCTCGCCACTTTCCATCAACCGCCGCCCGCCGAAAACCCGGGTAGTCCCGCAACGATCGGCGCGTATCACCGGCCTCATCCGCTTGAATTTTGATGTAACACAACGGCGTGGGCATCGACTATCAAGTTTTTGCTGATCGCGCCGTAGTCCTTACATGTGGCATTCGCTTAAATCAAGACAATAGTTGCGGACCTGGCCGAGTGAGCTTGTGCGCAGCGCGCGTGGCCGAGATTTTTGATGAACATCCGGTCAGGCAGCCCAACGGAGACACGCCCGATGTTGAAAAATCTGTCGATTCGCACCTGTCTGACCATGATGATCGGATTTTTCGGCATCGTGTTACTGGTCGGCGCCGCCGCCGGCCTGCTGTCGCTGCGCTCGAGCAACGCCTCGCTGCAGCAGATGTACACCGTGGACACGCCGGCAGTCGCCGACCTCGAAGGCAGCGCCGGACAGCTGTTGCGCCTGCGTCTCGCGCTGGCGACGTATGCCTCGCTCGTCGATCTCAACGATCAGGACGGCGCGAACGCCGTGCTCAAGCGTTTCGATCAGTACCAGAAAGGATCGAACGACCGTCTTGCCCACTATGTGAGCCGCGCGAGCACGGACGCCGACGAACAGCGCCTCATCAAGGACATGCAGGACAAGCGCGATACCTTCCTGCACGAAGGCGTCGATCCGGCGCTCGCCGCGCTCAAGTCCGGCGACAAGACCACCTTCCAGCAATTGCAGGCGCACAAGCTGCCGTCGCTCTACAGCGCCTATGAAAAGGCCATGCTCACGCTCGAACAGTTGCAGATCGATCACGGCGCGCAGCGCTATCAGGATGCGCAGGATCTGTTCTACGCGATCTGTATTGCGGTGGCGATCGGCATGGTCGTGTCGCTGCTCGGTTCGTTGATCGGCCGCGCGGTGCTGGTGCGCGCGATCGTCAGTCCGGTCGACGCCACCATCGCGCAGTTTCAGCGCATTGCCAATGGTGACCTGACTGGTCAGATCGTCGTGGCCAGCAATAACGAAATGGGCCGTCTCGCGGCCGCGTTGCGCAAGATGCAGGAATCGCTGATCGCGACAGTGAATTCGGTGCGGCAAGGCACGGAATCCATCGACACCGGCGTGAGCGAGATTGCCGCGGGCAATACCGATCTGTCGCAACGTACCGAAGAGCAGGCCGCGTCGCTCGAAGAAACGGCGGCGAGCATCGAACAGCTCACCTCGACGGTCAAGCAGACGGCCGACAACGCCAAGCAGGCCAGTTCGCTCGCGCAGGGCGCATCCAGTCTGGCCGCGCAAGGCGGCGATCTGACGGAACAGGTGGTAGGCACGATGCATGGCATCGTCGACGATTCGCGGCGCATTGCCGACATTGTCGGCGTGATCGAAGGGATCGCGTTTCAGACCAATATTCTCGCGCTGAATGCGGCAGTCGAAGCCGCGCGCGCCGGCGAGCAGGGACGCGGCTTCGCGGTGGTGGCGAGCGAAGTGCGCTCGCTCGCGCAGCGCAGCGCGGCAGCGGCGAAGGAGATCAAGGGTTTGATCGACGAATCGACGGCGCGTGTGCAGGCCGGTTCGCAGCTGGTACAACGCTCGGGCTCGACGATGACCGAGATCGTCGACGCGATCGCGCGCGTGAGTTCGATCATGGGTGAAATCGCGGCGGCCGCGACCGAGCAGAGCACCGGCATCGATCAGGTCAATCTCGCGGTTGCGCAGATGGACGAGGTGACTCAGCAAAATGCGGCGCTGGTCGAAGAGGCCGCGGCGGCGGCGAGTTCGCTGGAAGAGCAGGCGCGGCGACTGACTTCCGCCGTGTCGGTGTTTCAGACCGGCAGCGGCGCAGGTTCGTCGTCCGCGCATGGCGGACGGCGCGGCGGTTCGGTCGCCGCGCCGGGAACCACGCATGCAGGCGAGTTCGCAACGGCTTGAGATCGGCGGTTGTGTTGCGAGACGGCGTGTCGAGTCGTTGGGACGAGTCGCGCGGCACGCGCAAAGCGTCCGCTACTGCATGGCCGCATAGTATTTCGCCACACTGTCGATCTCGGCGGGCGTCATCTGCCGTGCGACGTTGCGCATCTGTTCGTTGATGTCGTTGTGTCTTGCGCCGGAAGCAAAGGCGCGTAACTGCGCCGCCAGATAGATCGACGACTGTCCGCCCAGCCACGGCGCCGCGCCCTTGCGATCGAGCTGCCCGTGGCATGCCGCGCAAGGCGCGATATTGCGCTGCGGATCGCCCTGCATGGCCAGCTTCACGGCATTCGCGTCCGGTTCCACCCCGGTGGGCAGTGTCTGCGCTGCCGGTGCCCGCGGCAGCGATGCGTAATAAGCCGCCAGATCGTGCAGATCCTGGTCGCTGCGCGCGGCGATGATGGGTTGCATGATCGCGTTCTGGCGCACGCCGTTCTGGTAGTCGCGCAATTCTTTATAGATCACGTCGGCATATTGCCCGGCCAGCGCGGGCGCCGTCACCTGCACCGTGCCCAGCACGCCGTGACACATCGAGCAATTTTGCGTCGCGATCGTCGCGCCGCGGCCGATCGAATTCGCGTCGGCTCGCGCGCGCCGCAAAGGCGGCAAGACCACCACTTCGCTCGGCGCCGGCCCGGTGAGATTGGCGCCGCCGTACCAGCTCGACGGCGCGCCCGCGGCGCTGCAGATCGTCGCCCATAAGCCGCGGTCGCCGAAGGCGTTGCTCGCCGAAGGCAGCCAGATAAAGCCGATCAGTATCGACACGACGGCAATCGCAAGCGTGCCGCCCACGCTCACCGTGAACCACGGGTTGCGCAAGCTGAAGACGCGTTCCTGGTTCATCGCTGCGCTCCGACGACGACTGCCGGCACGGACGTCTGCGGCAATCTGAGCAACTGCACGATCGGCACACTGTAGTTGACGACCGTGAGGCCGATCATCAACGCCACCCACAAACCGAAGCTGTTGAGTGCGGCCGGCACGCGCTCCACCGGCTGTGCCGCGCTCGCGAAGCGGAAGCTCTGCTGCTGCACCACCGGGCCGAATTGCGACTTGGCGAGGATGTAGATGAACAGCACGCCGGACGCCACGAGGATCAATCCGCCCACCGCCGACATGCCGACCCAGAACGCCTGCGACTGCATGCCCGGCGTGTTGTAGTCGTAGTAGGCCATGCGGCGCGGCGCACCGAGCAGGCCGACGTAATGCCACGGCAGCGTCACGACCATCATGCCGATGAACCACAGCCACAGTTGCGTACGCACCAGCTTGACCGACGCGAGGGCCCGGCCGGTCAGTTGCGGCCACAGTTCATAGGCGATCGCGAAGTACATGATGACGATCGCGCCGCCGAAGATCAGATGGAAGTGGCCGGTCACCCACTGCGTGTTGTGCACGGTCGAGTTCAGCTGGTAGCTCATGTTGATCAGCCCGCCCGCTCCGCCGAGTCCGAGCATCACGAACGAGAACGCGATTACGAGCATCATCGGGTTTTGCCAGGGCAGTGCGCCTATCCAGCCGAAGGCACCCTTGCCGCCGCGCAGTCGGCCGGCGATTTCGACGGACGCGCAGATCGTGAACACCGTCAGCAGCGTCGGCACCGACACCATGCCGGTGAAGACCGCATGCAGGAACTTGAAGCCGGAGCCGACCTGAGGATCGGCGAACAGGTGGTGAATGCCGATCGGCATCGCGAAGACGAGGAACAGGATGAACGACACGCGCGCCATCGAATCGCTATAGAGCCGTCCGCCGATCGCGCGCGGCACCAGCGTGTAGTAGGCGATATAAGCGGGAATCAGCCAGAAGTAGACGATCGCGTGCAGCGTCCACGAGAACAGGATGCGCGAGAGGCCGGCGTCGATCGTGTTGGTGAGGCCGAATGCGACCGGCAGGATCTGGAACAGGATTTCCAGCGCCGCGCCGACAGCGGTCCAGGCCCACAGATACGCGCCCGCCACGTTGGCGAACATGGCGAGCGGCACCGGCTTGCCCGGATTGGCGCGCTTCCAGATGCGCAGGTTCACATGCATCAGCGCGACCCAGATCCACGAGCCGACCACCACCAGCACCACGCCGAGGTAATAGAAGGGACTGCCGATCATCGGTGGATAGAAGGTGTAAAGCACCGAGGCCTGGCCGAGCGCCACGGGCACCATTGCCATCACCGCGCCGATTGCCAGCATGATGAAGGCGGCCCACGCCCATTTGAGACCGACGAGGCGCTGCGCTAGCGCGAGTTCGACGATCGCGTAGCCGAAGCCCATCGACACCAGCGTGGGCAGCACATAAGCCATCACGGAGCCGTGCGCGGTTACCGAACGATAGTAAAGCTCGGGGTCGCCGACCCACGGCACCAGCGGGCTGCGCACCAGCATCTGCCAGGCGCCGAGCAGCAGCGCGATCAGAAACGCAATGAAGGCGAGCCAGAAATGCGCGAGAACGAGTCGCTTAGCGTGAAACACAGCTCAGCCTCCGTGATTGTCGGGCCTGCTCGAAGAAGGTGGCTTTGTCGATGACTTTCACGTGCGCCCACATGGTCTGATGCCCGAAGCCGCAGAACTCGTGGCACGGCATGGTGTGATCGGCAGGCGTGTCGAAGCGCGTGTTCAGTGTGGCGACATAGCCCGGCACGACCATCGTGTTGATGTTGGTGTCGGTGACGAGCAGGCCGTGTACGACATCGGCGCTGGTGGTGCGGATCGTGATCGGCGTGTCGGCTGGCACCAGCAGGCATTGCGGCGTGAACGAGTATTGCTGCGCGATGAAGCGCACGACCACCGAGCCGTCCGGCTCGACCGCACTGCCCAGATTGTCTTCGACGAATTCGCCGGACAGTTGCAGGCGTGATGGATCGATCGTTTCGACGCGCGAGGGCGGCATCATCGCCCAATGCAGTCCCGAATACACGATCACGACCAGCATCAGAACGATCAGCGCGACGGCGAAAATGGCCCAACGGCGCTCGGCGCGCAAGGCGACCGCGTGGCCGCCCGATTGGTGGTTGGAATCGGTCGACATGATCAGTGAACCACGCCGCGCGGCAGAAACACGAGAAAGTAGAAGCCGAACCAGATCGCCATGACGATCAGCGTGGCGACGCCGGCGAGAGCGATCGCGCCATGCGGGCCGGCCGCGACGACGCGTTCTACTTCTTCGTCCGTCGGCGGGGCCGCGCTACCGGTATCGTTTGCTTCCATCTGAAGGCTCTCCAGTGCGGTGGTTCAGTGCAACGGCGCATTGCGCAACGCGTTGACGTCGCGGGACGTCACGGGCTGACCGTGATTGCCCCACGCCGTGCGGATATAGGTGACCACCGCGGCGGCGTCGGTGTCGTTCAGTTCCTGACCGAAAGGCGGCATGCCGTACGGTTCAGGATTGCGCATCGTGCCCGGCGGGAAACCGCCATTGAGCACGATGCGAATCGGATTGACCGAAGAGTCCATTTCGATCGACTGGTTGCCGGCGAGCGGCGGATAGTGTTGCAGCTTGCCTTCGCCCTTTTCGCCGTGGCAGATCGCGCATTTGTCGGCGTAGATTTTTTCGCCGAGCGCGAACACGTTGGTGTTGGTCGGCGCCGACGGACCGGTCTTGCGGCCGCTCTTGTCGGGCAAGGATTTCAGATAAACCGCCATCGCCTTGATATCGTCTTCCGTCATGTACTGGAGGCTGTGGTACGTGACTTCGGCCATTGGGCCGTACACCGCGCCGCGATCGGAAATGCCCGCTTGCAGCAGATCGACGATGTCTTTGGTGCTCCAGTCGCCGAGGCCGCCGTCCTTGTCCGAGGTCAGCGAAGGCGCGTACCAGTTCTGTACGGGAATCAGGCCGCCCGCGAACTGTTCGCTCTGCGACGAGCCGCCGAGCATGTTGATCTTGGTGTGGCACATCGTGCAGTGCCCGAGCCCTTCGACCAGATACGCGCCGCGGTTCCATTCGACCGATTTGGTCGGATCGGGCTGGAATTCGCCTTCGCGGAAATACAGCGTGCGCCAGCCGTACAGCAGGTTGCGCTGATTGAACGGGAAGCGCAGCGTGTGTTTGTGATTCGGCTCACGCACCGGCGTGACGGTCCGCAGATAGGCGAAGATCGCGTCCGAGTCCTCGCGCGTGACCTTGGTGTATTGAGCGATCGGCATTGCCGGATAAATCAGCGTGCCGTCCGGTGTGCGGCCGGTGCGCATCATCTTGAAGAACGCGTCCTGGCTCCAGGTGCCGATGCCGTATTGCGCGTCCGGCGTGATGTTCGGCGAATACAGCGTGCCGAACGGCGTTTCCATGGCAAGGCCGCCCGCGAACAGTTTGCCGCGCGGCGCGGTGTGGCAGGCCACGCAGTCGCCCGCGCGCGCCAGATACTCGCCGCGTTTGACGATGTCGGGGCGCGTGTCGGCGGCACCGCCCGGCGCGGACGTTGTCGCGGTGTCGGCGGCGCGTGCTTCGGCGATGAGGGGCGTGTGCGATACGTGCAGAAGCGCGGCGCTGCCCGTGAGGATCAGGCCGGCGGCCAAGAGACCTGACGCGAACGGCGCATGCGCGCCTCGGCCCTTCGTCATGGCGAGCACAGTGGTGAGCAGCGCGGTGCGCAGCGCGCGGAACGAGCCCGGAGAGCGAAGTGTCGGCTTCATTGCGGTTGGCTCCCGCATGCGAGAGGCAGCCGCTCGCCGGACGCCGGTGCGGGCCGCGGATCGGCCGGACGCGGCTGGCGCGCGAGCCAGCTCGATACCGCGGTAATGTCCTTGTCGCTGAGCTTGACCGCGATCGAATGCATGCAGTCTGGTGCGAGCGCGTGCCGCGTGCCCGAGCGCCAGGTACCCATTTGTCCGGCAATATAGCTCGCGTGCAAACCGAGCAGACCTGGAATGCCCGGCTGCGTCCCGGTCATGCGCGCACCGTGGCACGCAATGCACGCCGGTATCTTGCGGGCGGGGTCGCCCTGGGTGACGAGGCGCTGTCCGGCGGCGAGCACTGCCGGCGCGACGGCGCTTTGATCGGCGTTGGGGTACGGCGGTTGCAGATCGGCGAAATACTGGCTGATCTTGCGCAGGTAGTCGTCGGGCAGGAAGGCGAGCAGATAGCCCATTGGCGGATATGTGCGGCCGCCGTCGCGAAACGCGGTCAACTGGTTGAACAGATACTCGGCCGGCTTGCCGGCAATGCGCGGAAAGTAATCGTTGTTCAGGCCTTGGCCCTGCACGCCGTGACAGGAGGTGCAGGCGCGCACGCGTTCGTCCATGGCCGAGGGCATGGCGCTGGACGCGTCGGTGGCGGCGAGCGCCACGCCGCTCCACATAACGTAAAGCACTAACAGAACAGACGATCCGATAGTTCTACGATGCACGCCAGGCCTCTATTGGGAACGTTCTTTCTTCTCGATTATTTCTCGCGCATTCGCTCGCGGATTGGCTCCTGAATCCACGGACGGCGTGTGGCAACTCCGTCAGTTGTTTTTGTATAACGAGTGCGAAAACAGCAAATCGAAAACGGACTTATTCTGAATGGCGAGTGTTGATTTGCTACGGCGATGCGATTGCTTTTTAAAACAACGATCTGCCTGAATGCGCCAGTGGGTGGCGGCTTTCGGGCTGCGGGAATTAACGCTTGAAACGTTCAGCAGCGTGTACGAGGTTGCAGGAATTCATTCGGCGCGTCAATAGCAAACAAAAGCTAATTTGACCAAACACCTGTTCATGATAGGCGTCGACCAGGGGGCTTTCAACGTTTCATTGCAAATCGCCGCGTGCTTCGACGTTATCGCGCGAATGTGATTGTTTGATGATGGAACACGTGCTTCAGCGACACACCTTGGACCTCCTGCAAGCGTGGTCAACTGAAGAGCCGCAGCAAGGCCGTGCGCGCATTGCTCACGCGTTCGCTTTCGCCGATTCGTCCGGGCAACAGATGAAACTCCACGGCAGGCAGCGCGGGCAAGCCGACGCTCGCCGGGCAGGCCACGACGCCGCCGCCGACCGATGATTCGTTCAGGCAGGAAATGCCGAGCCCCGCCTTCAGTGCGAGTTGCAAGCCTGCCACGCCGGAGGCGGAGTGCGACACCACGTAGGGCACTTTGTGTTCGTCGAGCAACTTCACGACGAAACGCTGCAACTGGCAACTCGACGGCAGCAACACGAGCGAATAGGGCGTGGCCGGCCGCGGACCTGAATCCGCCGCGCTCACCCAGAGCAGTTTTTCGCGCCGCACAACCGTGCTCGGCGCAGCGTTGCGCCGGCCGGTGGCGCGCGAGTTATCCGTGACGAGCCGCAGCGAGAGACCAATGTCGAACGACGCATCGTCACCTGCATTGCTGTCGATCACCGCACTTGGCAAAACGGTGACGTGCAGCTTCAGGCGCGGATGCTGTTCCGAGAACGTCTTGAGAATGCGCGCGATGTCGTGCGGACGGTAGTAGTCCGTGATGGCAATGCGCAACTCGCCGTCCAGCGAGCGGCCTTGCAGATCGTCGAACGCGGCTTCGCTCATTGCGATGATGCGCCGCGCGTGGTCGAGCAGGCGGCTGCCGGCCGGCGTGGCGCTGACGCCTTGCTTGCTGCGTATGAAGAGCGGCTGGCCGGCGCGTTCCTCCAGTTTCTTCAACTGCTCGCTGACGGAAGACTGCGACAGGAATACGCGCTCCGCGCCCGCCGAGACACTGCCCGATTCGGCGACGGCGACGAAGGTTCGCAACTGGGTCAGGTCGAATCCACGCTGGCTCATGATTCGGTATATCCGATGGAAGTCATCTAAAATTCCGGCTTTTCCGATAGAAAGACCAGCCGTAGCATACCTCCAGATTCTTTGCGGAGGGTGGAATGGGAAACGAATCAATGGCAGCCGTAGGGCTATCCGGCAGGCGTTCGGCAAGCCACAGGTGGAAGGTGCTCGGGGTCGGTTTCGCTGCGAACGCGAGCTTTTCCGCGGCATTTTCGGGAATTCCGACGACGGCGGTTTTCTTGCGCTCGGGCTATCACCTGGGCAACGACGGTCTGGGTCTCGTGCTCGGCATGTTGGGCCTCGGCATCGCGGTCAGCGAGTTGCCATGGGGACTGCTGACCGATCGCTGGGGCGACCGGCGTGTCCTGTTGCTCGGACTGCTTTCGACCGCTGCCGCGCTCGCCGGCCTCGCGTTGTTCGTCGTGCCGTCCGGTACGCACATACCGGGCGTGAGCACGCTCGCGCTTGGCCTGTTGCTGGTTGGACTGTTCGGCGGCAGCGTGAACGGTTCGAGCGGCCGCGCAGTGATGGCCTGGTTTCGCGAAGGTGAGCGCGGCCTCGCCATGAGTATTCGCCAGACCGCGGTGCCTGCGGGCGGCGGCCTCGGCGCACTGCTGCTGCCAGTGCTCGCGTCGCGTTATGGCTTTGCGAGCGCATATACCGTCCTGGCGCTCGCCTGTGCGATCACGGCGGGGTTCGCATGGCGCTGGCTGCATGAACCTGCTCATACCGATTCGGAAGGCGCACGCGAAGTCCGTGACACGGCGGCGAATGGCATGCGCAGCAGCGTCTCGCCGTTGCGCGACATCGGCATCTGGCGCGTGGCGCTCGGCGCTGGAGCGCTGTGCGTGCCGCAACTCGCCGTCGTGACGTTCGGGACGGTGTTTCTTCACGATTTCAGCCGCGCCGGCGTCATGGCGATCAGCGTGACGATGGCTGCGGTGCAAACGGGCGCCGCGATCGCGCGGGTCTGGAGTGGCGCGTGGACCGACCGGCGCGGCAATCGGCGGAACTATATGCGCGCCTGCAGTTTGCTGACGGCGGTGTTGTTCGCCTCGCTCGCGTTACTGACCGGCCTCGCCGGCATGCATCACGCGACGCTGACAGCGGTATTCGCGCTGATGGTCGTGCTGGGCGGTGTGAGCGCGTCGGCATGGCACGGCGTGGCCTTTACCGAACTCGCCACGCTGGCAGGGACGAACCGCGCCGGCACGGCACTGGCGATCGGCAACACCTGCGTTTTTCTCACGCTGTTCCTGACGCCCCTGGCAATTCCGCCGCTGTTGACGATAGGTTCGTGGCCGATGGTGTGGGCAGTAGCCAGCGGGTGCGCATTGATCGCGTTCCCGGTGTTTCCGCGCGCGGCGCGTGAGGGGAAGGTGAGGGCGGCGCGCGCCTGCGACGCAATCTGACGAGGCACGGCGCCGTTCGGTAATGGGGTGATTGCCGCGGGGCGGCTGCCGCGCTTTTTGTCATGCCGTTGGGCGGCGTGTGGACACGCCTGCGATGAGTGGTTGCACCGTCGAATTCCGGCCGGAATGGGTTCCGTTGTGAAAGTAAAAAATATTCATTTTGCGTATTTATTCTTTTCTTCTTTGATAAATCCGCATTGGTAATTGGTTTTTCTACAGGATTCGGAGCGCTCCGATTTTCGTGGAGTTGTAGTGGTGATTTTATGGCCGCCTTGACACGCGAAGCGTCGTCAAGGGGCCGTCAAAGAATAGGTAAAGTGTGTCAGATTTTTTCTGCACATTTGAAAATAATCCTGCAACAAACGAGAGAAAATCCTGGTGAACCTTCGAATTATCCTGGCGGACGATCATCCATTCGTTCTGCTTGGCATCCGTGCGACTTTAAAAATGCATGCCGGTGTCACCATCGTCGACGAAGCGACGAATGCCGTTTCGCTGCTCGAACGCTTGCGGAACACACCCTGCGATGTGCTCGTCACCGATCTCGCCATGCCGGAGCGCTCGGGCGCCGTCAACGACGGCCTCGATCTCGTCCGGCGAATCCGTTGCGACTGGCCGCAGCTGCGCATCGTGGTGATGACAACGCTGACGAATGCCGCGATCCTTCGCGCCATTGTGTCGGACGGCGCCGTGAGCATGCTCGGCAAGGCGGAGTCGATGCACGAGCTTTGGCAGGCGATTGCCACGACTCGGCACGGTGAGGCCTATCTCGGGCGTTCCATCGTCGAAGCGCTCGCGCGCCCGCAGGAGTTTGCGTGTGAACGACCGGCGCCGCCGCGTCTATCAGGCGCTCAGGCCAAAGTCGTCAGGCTGCTGGTGGACGGCCAGTCGATCGCTGAAATTGCAGCGGCGCTCGGCTGTCATCGTCGCACGGTCAGCAGGCAGAAACGCGAGGCAATGACCAAGCTCGGAGTTGCCAACGATCCAGGTCTTTTTTCTCACGTGCGCGCATATGGAATTCCTGGTTTTGAATCGTATATCTAAGCAATTTACTTTTTAAATCGAATGCGGTGGTTTCGGAGCGATCTTATGTTTATTTTCTGAAAAATGTTTAATGATCGGCACGAGAGCTGGTTTTACTGAAAAGGGCGGCAGTCAATCAAGGTACGGAGGAAAAATAGAAGATGCGCGACACCGCTGAGGTAAGCACGCCCATTCGAGCCATCATTGCGGACGATCATCCACTGGTGCTGCTGGCAATCGAAAATCTGATGGGCGGTTATCCGAATATGGAGATTGTCGGTCGCGCGGCCGATGCGACCGAACTCTTCACGGAAGTCGACCGTGGTTCATGCGATCTGGTGCTCATGGACCTCTACATGCCGGGCGGTTCGGATGGCAGCGGACTGGAAGTCGTCAGGCAGTTCAAGATGCGCTACCCCGACATTGCGCTCGTCGTGCTTACCATGGAAACCGAGGCCGCCGAGCTGCAAAAGGTGATTTCGCTCGGCGCCGACGCATTGGTGAGCAAGCGCGACCGGATCGATCTGATTCACGTGGCCGTCGTCACGGCGTTGGCGCGCGAGTGTTACGTCGGGCCGGCGGTGCGCGCGTTGGTCGCCGACGCAACGGTGACCCAGCGGCTCGACTTTGTCCGGCAAATGCTGTCGCGCCGCGAACTCGAAGTGTTCACCCAATATGCGTCAGGGTTTGGCGTGACCGAGATCGCCGCCCGTTTGGGGCGCAGTGTCAAAACGATCAGCGCGCAGAAGTGCACCGCCATGCGCAAGCTCGCGCTGCACAGCGACGCGGAACTGTTCCGCTTCGCCGTCGAGTACGGGGTGATTCCCGAGGAGCGCGTGCAGAACCGGTGACGAGCCGGCCGCGTGTCGCGCCTTGGCGTGACGAAAACAAGATGCATTGGCATCGCCCGGGGAAGCACAACGCGTGCGGGGCATGCCAGTCGATAAGACAACAAGAAGATGAGACAAAAGATTCGCGTCATCGTCGCGGACGATCACGACTGCGTTCGTGTCGGCGTCAAGCAAATGTTGCAAACCGTCCCGCACATCGAGTTTGTCGGCGAAGCGGCCGACACGCATGGCCTCGCTGAATTACTCGACGCTTATGTATGCGACGTGGTCGTTTCGGATATCAACATGCCGGGCATTCACGGCGGCAGCAACGCGGTGTCTTTTCTGCGCCGCCTGTTGCGGGGCCGGCCGCGTCCGTGCGTCGTCGTGCTGACCATGATCTGCCATGCGCACATGCTTACCGGCCTTTTGCACATCGGCGTGGGCGGTATCGTCGATAAACGTGAAACCGTCACCGCCTTGCTCGACGCAATCGAGGCGGCGATTGCCGGCCGCGTCTATCTGTCGGAGCATGCGCGCGCCGCAATCGAAACGGCGGATGCGCCGCCGCAGCTTCGCGCCGGTGTGCTGAGCGCGCGCGAGTGGGAAATCTTCCAGCTCTATGTGCAAGGTCTCGCTGTCCACGAGATCGCAGTGCGTTTGCAGCGCAGCGGCAAAACGATCAGTACGCAGAAACGTAGTGCAATGCGCAAGCTCGGGCTGGAAACGGAAGCCGACCTGATCGACTACGCGCGCCAAATCGGATTGACCTGAAACGCGGGCGGCGTATTGCATCGCGCCGTTGGCAGCCGTTTCTAGAGAGCAGCGAATTTAGGAGTGTTCCGATTGGTTGCGAGACATTGCCGCCTCATAGTTCTGAGTTCACTGCGGCTTTATTCGATGCTCCCGTGACGAAAGCAGTCATTTCGTTAAGCTGAGCAATGCCCGAGCCGAGCGAATTCAGGCAGATGTCTTATGGCAATCGCGCAGGGCCGTCTGCCTCATGGACAGAAACAGGAGGCGGCATGGTTGCATTAGGTAAGCGGTTGTTGGTGGAGAGTGCGGGAACGGCATGGCTCGTGTTCGTCGGCTGCGGCAGCATTGTGCTGAACGTCGGCGCGATCCAGCAGGCGGGCGGCGTGCTGGAAGCGGCGTTGGCATTCGGCCTCGCACTCGCCACGGCCAGCTACTGCATCGGCAGCCTGTCCGGCGGTCATTTCAATCCCGCTGTCACCGTAGGCTTTACCGTTGCACAGCGTTTCCCGGTCAGGGATTTGCTTCCCTACATTGCCTCGCAGATTCTCGGCGCGATCGTTGCCGCAGCATTCCTCCTTTATGTGGCGGGCGGCCGTCCCGGTTTCGATCTGCGCGCAAGCGAGTTCGCGGCAAATGGCTTCGGCGACCATTCTCCCGCTGACTATCAATTGCATTCGGCGCTGGCCATCGAGTTCGTGCTGTCCTTCTGCTTTGTCATGGCCAACCTCATGATCGCCCGCCGGCACGACGTGCAGCCGCTCGCGCCGCTGGTGCTCGGCGCCTGTCTGGCGCTCGTCTACCTGGTGTCGATCCCGGTCACCAACGGTTCCGTCAATCCCGCCCGTTCCACGGCGCAAGCCTTGTTCGTCGGAGACTGGGCGCTGGATCAACTCTGGCTGTTCTGGGCTGCGCCGCTGTCGGGGGGCATCACTGCCGGCGCGTTGTTCTCGTATCTGCACGGCAAGCCCGAGCACGGTAGCGCCGGGCTTGCCGATGGGCAAGGCGAACTCGTCTGAGTGTTGCCGGGCGCCATCATCGTGTCTGCCGTCAATTTCCCGCCAAACGTTGCAATGAGGCGCACGCTCGAACGCGTGTGGCTTGGTCTGCTCGTATGGGCGTTGTTTGTCGCCACCCAAACGGCAGCCGCCGCCCAACTGTTCGACAACCGTTCGAACAGCCAGAGCGTTGCCGCTTTTCCCGCGAAACTGACCATCGGGGTTCTCGCGGGCGGCTGGCTGCCGCTCGACGCGTTGCAAGGCGGACGCCTCACCGGCATGAGCGTCGACTATCTGCGCGCGCTCGTCGGGCCGAATGTCGTTATCGAAGCCAAGGCGTTTCCTGATGTGCCGCAATTGCTTGCCGCGGCCTGCGCCGGTGAGGTCGACCTGTTGACGAGCGTTGCCCGCACACCGGAACGCGAGCGGTGCCTGAGTTTTACCGCACCGTATTTCCGTTCTTCGTCGTCGGCAGTGGTTCGCCGTGACGGTGACAGCTACGCGAGTCCCGCTCAGATTGCCGGAGCACGTATCGCGATAGAAAAGGGTTTTGCGCTCGAGCGGGTGGCGCGCGAGCGCTTTCCTCATGCGCAGATCAGCGTGTTCGCCACGACGCATGCCGCACTCTCGGCGGTGGTCCGGGGCGACGCCGACGTTTATCTCGGCTTCACGCCGGCTGTGCAATATGCGTTGGCTACGGAGGAGTTCCGTGGTTTGCACGTGGCCTTCGAGGAGAGCAGCCGGACCGCCAATCTGCGCTTCGCGGTGCCACGGAGCCGCGCTACGCTGCGCGACCAGCTCGACGAGGCGCTCGCCTCGATGAACCCGGCCGACGACGCGGCGATTCGCGTGCGCTGGCTATCCGGCAACTTCGACGCGAAGCCCGTGCCCGTTGCGCCGCGTCTCGTGCTGACGCCGCAGGAGCAGGCCTGGCTTCGTTCGTTGCCGCCGTTGCAGATTGGCTTTGATAACGGCTGGTCCCCGTTCAGTTATGTCGACAGTTCCGGTCAACCGGCCGGTATTGCCGCCGACTATCTGGCGTATCTGAGCCGCACGCTCGGCGTCGTGATTAACCGCGCCCGCACGGCCGACTGGCCCGCCGCTATTGAAGCCTTTCAACACGGCGAGCTGGCGATGCTCGCCACGGCCTCGATTCACGATCCGCGACTCAAGCGGGCGCGCCACACCCTTGCATACGAAAGCTATCCACTGGTGATCGTCGGGCGTGAGAACGAGCCGGCGGCCAGATCCCTGAATGATTTCGCGTCACGGCGCATTGTCGTTTCGTCGCACGTTGCCGGTTCGATTCCGCTTGCATTCGAGCGCATTCCGGCGGACCACGTTGCAATCGCGCCCAGTCTCGACGACGCGCTCAGGATGGTCGAGGCCGGCGAGGCGGACGTGCTGGTCGGCAATGTGGCCGCTATCGACATCCTGCTCAAGCAGCGTTACGACGGTGTCCTGAAAATCCTCGGCACGGTAGGCGAAACCGACGCGCTCGACTTCGCAGTGCGCCCGGACCTGAGTCCGCTTGCCGAGCTGATCGATCGTGCATTGCTGGCCATGCCGGCTGCGGAAAAGCAGCGCATCCGGCAGAAGTGGGTCACCGGCAGTGCGCCGGAGTCCGGCATATGGAGCGTGACCGCGGTGCGCCTGCTGCCGTTGCTGATCGGCATCGGCGTCGCGCTGCTGATCACGCTGCGTGCCTATCTGTTGCTGCAACGGGAAGTCAGGCTGCGCAAGAAAACCGAGCTCAAGCTCGAGCTGCAACTGAATTTCCAGGAAACGATGATGAAGATGGTGCCGTATCCGCTTGTCGCCATGGACCTCGACGGCCGTTATATCGCGGTCAACGAGGCTTATGAGCAAGCCTGCGGATTGAGCCGCGAAGCGGTCATCGGACGAAACACCATGGACGTGCAAACCTGGGGTGAGGCCAACAGCCGGATTCTCGGCGACATGACTCGCGAGATGCTAAGCGGGCGCGAGACTGTGCAGTTGGAGTTGCAGTTCGAGCGCGGCGCGGGCAATGTGCGGCATGGCCTTTTCTGGGCCAGCGTCTGCCGTGGCAGCGACGGTCAGCCGGTTTGCGTGCTGGGGACGGTGGTCGATATCACGGACATTCGGCGCGCTGAGATGCGCGCGCGCGAAACCGAACGGCGCCTCTTCGACGTGACGCGCTCCCTGCCGGCGGTGGTGTTTCAACTGCGCCGCACTTCGGATGGCGCGTACTCGTTTCCGTATATCGGCGGCGATACGCGGCATCTGCTGGGTGCAAAAGACAGTGCGGTGAGCAGCAGCGATCACGTCGATTTCCAGCGCGTGTGTGAGGAGGACCGGGCGTTCGTGCTGGCGGAACTGGAGCGCTCGGCTCGCAGCGAAACGCCGGTGAACATGGAGTTCCGTTTCGAAGGCGACCAGGAGATCAAGTGGGCACGTGCCGAGTTGGTGCCGCGTCGCGAAACGGACGGCAGTGTCGTGTGGAGCGGTTACTGGGTGGACGCCAGCGTCGAGCACGCTCGCTCCGACGAACTGGCGCGAGCGCGCGACCTGGCCGAAGCGGCTTCGCGCGCCAAAGACGACTTCTTCGCAATGATGAGCCACGAAATCCGCACGCCGATGAACGGTGTGCTCGGTCTCGTCGAGGTGCTGGAGCGTACGCCGCTCAATGCGGACCAGGGCGAAATGCTGGGCATGATCCACGAGTCGGCGGGCGCACTGCTGCAGATCCTCGACGACTTGCTCGACTTCTCGAAAATCGAAGCCGGACGGCTGACGATCGAGGCCGAATCTATCGACATACGTGAACTGGTGGACAACGCTGTCGGTCTGTTGGCCGGGCGGGCGCACGAAAAGGGCCTGAAAGTGCGCGTGGACATTGCGCCGGACGTCGCAGCCACGCTGCGGGGCGACAGCGTACGGTTGCGCCAGATTCTGTTCAATCTGCTTGGCAATGCCATCAAGTTTACGCCGCAAGGCGAGGTCGACGTGTGCGTGTCCGTCGTTGCTCAGGCCGGCGACATTCAAACGCTCGCCATGACTGTCGAGGACACCGGGATCGGCATCGCGCCGGAGGTGCAGGACAAGCTGTTCGAGCCGTTCGTGCAGGCCGAGTCTTCCACCACGCGCCGTTTTGGCGGCACAGGCCTCGGTTTGACGATCTGCCGCAAGCTGATCGACCTCATGGGCGGCTCGCTTGCCTTGCACAGCGATCCGGGCAGCGGCACACGCATCACCGTGCGGCTTACCATGGCTGTCGAGACTCAGCGCTATTCGGTCAACGGCTTGCGCGGCAAGCGCGGGCTCGTGGCAACTGGCGACGCTCGTGTTGCTCAAGCCCTGATGCACTTCGGCGAGGCGCTCGGACTTGCGTTGCGCCGCGTGTCGCCCGATGCGCCGGAACTGCGCGATCGCGTCGCTCTGGAAGATCTGGATTTGCTGTTCGTGAACGAGGACGTGACTTTACCCGCGGACGTTCGCGCGCGCACGCGTGTGATCTGTCTAACTGAGAAGCCGAAGCCGACGGGTTACCGCATTCTCGACGACACCGTGCGCGTCAGCATCAATCCCATTTCATGGCGTGGCCTCGGCGCCGCGTGCGCCGCCGCGATGACCGGGCTGCCTTCGGTGGCGCCGCGCCTGGCTGCCATGCCACGCGCGCCGGAGGGCGGCGCTTCGCCTCCGGACCGGGAGCGGGCAATCGCCAGTGGCCGGCTGATCCTCGTCGCGGAAGATCATCCGGTCAACCAGGAGTTGATTCGCCACCAACTCGCGTTGCTAGGTTTCGCCTGCGACGTGACGAACGACGGCGCGGAAGCGCTGGCAGCGCTGGAGCGCACGAACTACGGCTGTCTGATCACGGATTGCCACATGCCGAACGTGTCGGGCTACGAACTCACTCGGCGCATTCGTGAACGTGAGCAGGGTGGCATGCATCGGCTGCCCATTCTGGGTATCACGGCGAACACCGCGCCCGAAGACCTGAATCTGTGTCGCGACGCTGGCATGGACGACAGCCTGGTGAAGCCGACGCGGCTGGCCACGCTGCGCGACTATCTGAGCCGCTGGTTTGGATCCGACAGCGCGGGGCACGCCGCGCCTTTGGAGGCCGCGAGAGCGCCGGCTGTCGCTACACCGGAGGTCCACGGCGGCGCTGATCCCTTCGTCCCGGTCGACCTGGGGCACATGACACAACTATGGGGGAGCGAATCGACCGTCAAGGCGCTGCTCGACTCGTTCGTATCTTCCGTTCTGGAAGACGTGCAGTCGCTCTCGCCATTGCTCGAGCGCGTCGGCTCCGAGCGCACTGAACTGGAGCGTGTGCGCGAATGGCTTCATCGCGTGGAAGGGGCGGCGAGCGTCCTGCAATATCCGCCGCTACTCATGGCGCTCGAAGATTACCGCCGCGAAATCAATGTGAAACCGCCCGAACTTGTGCGCAATGACGGAATGGTTTTAATCAACAAGTGCAACGCCATGCTGGACGGAATCGAACAGCAAGCCGCGTTGCTCGTATAGCGGGCTGCCGGTTGAAAAAGCCGCAGGGGATTATGCGGAATAGGTGCGGTCGCCTCGTAGCAGAGCGCACCCACACGGACGAGAGGCGAGACGATAGAACGAAAAAAAACGCGGCCGAAGCCGCGTTAAAGATTTGGAGACATCCCTCGATGAAGGAGTCACTTCTCGCAGCCGGAAGCATAACCGGGATAACGCGGTTGATTCACTACAAAATCGACAATTAACTGTTTGAGAAATTCGCTTAAAACACTTCCAGGGCGTCGTCTCATCACCCCGTCTTGGCGGGGTGCCGGCGGCGGCGTGTGCGCACAGCGGCACTTCTCGCGCGATATCGCCAAGGTTTAACTCGTCGGCAAGACGCAGGATCACTACGGACAACTATGAAGTCGCCGCGTTTCAATACGTAAAAGCAGCACCTCGCGAGCGGCTTCTGGCAGCACAGCGCGTGGCGCCCGCGCCGGCCATGCGCGGTCCGAGGCACAAACGGGCTCAGCGGATTTGAACTAGTATGTGGTGGCTCCGCGCGGCCGAAGTGTCGGTGCGGCGGTGCATCAAGTCCGGAGAAGACCATGATTGCGCTTCGAAAACTGAATCTCGCTATGGTGTTGTGGGCGTTGGCGTCGGGCGTCGCCTTCGCCGATACGGTGGCCTTGAAGGCGGATCTCGAACCGTCGAGCGAAGTGCCTCCTCGCGTGAGCCACGGACACGGCATGTTGAACGCCACCTTCGACACCTCGACCAAATCCCTGCAATGGACGGTCACTTATGAAGGCTTGAGCGGCCCGGCAACCGCCGCGCATTTCCACGGGCCTGCGCCGGTGGGCCAGAACGCCAAGGTTCAGGTGCCGATCGACAAGGGAGCCCTCGCCAGCCCGATCAAAGGATCGGCGGCGCTCACCGAGCAGCAGGTCACCGATCTGATGGCGGGGCAGTGGTACTTCAACGTTCATACCGCGCAGAACCCGATGGGTGAAATTCGCGGGCAGGTTTTGCCGGCTAACTAACGAGCGGAAAACCTTACCGGGCGGCGTGGACCCTTTTGGGATTAGAAGCCGCCGCCCACCGGCGTTGCCGTCAACGCACGTAACATGACGGGACACAATCGAAGGAGCGTGTCCCGATGAGCTGGCAAAGCGCACTCGCGTGCTGGTATTTGCGTAGGCAGTTTCGTCCCGAGACCTTGAAGCCGCGTATCAATGTCGAGAAGGCGCGCGCTTTGACCGCCAAGCGCGCCTGGTCGCCGCGCGTGCCTCGCGGCTGGCGTCTGCGTGAGCTGTACGGCCCGGGCGATGCGCCCTTGCGCGGCGAATGGATCGAGCGCGCCGACGGCGCGCAAGCCGCGCAGACCGGTGCAACGGTGCTGTATTGTCACGGCGGCGGCTATTACTTCTGTTCACCGCGTACGCATCGCTCGATCACGTTCGGCCTGGCGACACGCGCCGACGCGGCCATTTTTTCGCTCGACTATCGTCTCGCGCCGGAGCATCGCTTCCCGGCGGCGTTGAACGATGCAACCGACGCTTATCGTCAGTTGATCGGCAATGGCATTGCGCCCGAGTCGATCGTGATAGCCGGCGATTCGGCGGGCGGCGGCCTCGCGCTTGCTACCCTCGTGGCGCTGCGCGACGCCGGCGACCCCATGCCGGCCGGTGCCTTGCTGTTCTCGCCATGGACCGATCTGGCCGCGACGGGCGCCAGCATCCGCACCAACGACGGTCTCGACCCCATGTTCAGCGGCCCGGCAATCGCGCTCGCGGGAAAGGTTTATCTCGGCGACACGCCGGCCACGCATCCCCATGCCTCTCCCGTTTATGCCGATCTGAACGGCTTGCCGCCGCTCTTCATCATGGCGGGCAGCACCGAGGTGTTGCTCGACGACTCGCAGCGCGTGGCCGACAACGCGCGCGCGGCAGGCGTCGACTGCGAACTCGAAGTGTGGAACAAGATGCCGCACGTCTGGCCGATTTTTGCGCCGTTCATCCCGGAAGGAAATCGCGCGCTCGAGCGCGCCGCCACCTTCGTGCGGCGCGTGACGAGCCGCGCGTCTCAGCCGTCGAGCGCGATGTCGATGGTCTGATAGGCGGCCTCGACGGTCTGCTGGCCATATTGCCGTTCCAGCCGCCGCACGGTGAAGTGCGCATGCGCGACCTGCTGGAAGTGGTCGATGAAAACCGTATTGACCATCGCGCCGAGCACCGCGCCGATCGCCGGAATCGACTTGGCGGCGATCTGTTCGCTCACCTGCACCGAAAAGCGCGCGGCGATCGTGTTGACGAGGCGCAGCAAGGCCGCGGAACCATGCGTGGTGAAACCTTTGGTGGCGATCTCGGACGACGCTTTCGACACCGCCTGCGCCAACGCGCCGCGCATGATGAAGTAGCCGAAGTCGGCGTCGTCGTCGGCACTCGATGTGCTGCCCATGCCGAGCACGGTCAGACACTGCAGTTGCGTATCGATCGACGACAGATCCTCACCCTCGCTGCGCGCGATGTCGCAGATCGAGCGAAACATCAGCGTGGTCGTGACCGGCAGTTCGACGGGCAGCGCAAACAGTCCGAATGCGCCGCCGGCCGCGCCGGTGGTCGCCACGGCGAACTTGTGCAGCAGATTGCTCGGCTTCTCGGGCGCCGCCAGCGCAAGCGTGGCGTCCTTGCGCCCCAGCGTGCGCAGCGCGATTGCCAGGCACTTGCGCAACGCCAGTTCGGTCGCGTCCGCGACCTTTTCGTTGGCGAACGCCGGCATGCGCGAGAGCAGTTTCTCCAGCGGCGCGCCGACGATGCTGGCCAGTTTCATCGCCAGAGCGGGGCTTTCAAGTTCATGTTTCGCGCGCCGCAGCGCCTTCAGGTCGTCGTCCGATAACGATTGTGTTGCGAGCGAGCTCGGCTCCATGTGCCTCCCTGGCGTCATGTGATGTGTTTTTTTCAGTCAGTTGCCGCTGCGGCGCACTGCGGCGGCGTGTCCGGATTAGAGCATCACCGCGTGGTATGATTCCCCATCGATTGACAAGTCAACTGTTGCGCTATCAAAAATGGCTGTCCATACCGCGGCCCACCACTCGAGTGGGCAAGTTTTACCTTTCCGCGAATCACTACTGGCGATGCTCGGCATCTCCTTCGTCACGATGCTGGTCGCGCTCGACCAAACCGTGGTCGGCACCGCATTGCCCACCATCGTCGCCGAACTCAAGGGTTTCGAGCTGTACGCGTGGGTCGCCACTTCCTATTTGCTGACCTCGGTGATCACCGTGCCGATTTTCGGCCGGCTCGGCGATTACTACGGGCGCAAGCCGTTCGTGATCGCGTCGATCGTCGTATTCACGGGCGCCTCGGTGCTGTGCGGCGCGGCCAACAATATGCTGTTCCTCGTGCTCGCGCGCGGTTTGCAGGGCATCGGCGGCGGCATGCTGGTCGGCACCGCGTTCGCCTGCATTCCCGATCTGTTTCCCGACTCGGTCGTGCGCCTGCGCTGGCAGGTGTTGATGAGTTCGGCGTTCGGTATTGCCAACGCGGTCGGGCCGTCGCTCGGCGGTTTCCTCACGCAGTATTACGGCTGGCGCTCGGTTTTCTATGTGAATTTGCCGGTCGGTCTGCTGTCGCTGTTTTTCGTCTGGCGTTTCCTGCCACATCTGCGTCATGTCGAACACGAAGGCAAGATGCGGCTCGACTGGCCTGGCGCCGTGTTGATCGCCGTGGCGCTCGGCTCGCTGCAATTGTTCGTCGAGTTGCTGCCCAAGCATGGCGTGAGCTTCGGTGCGGCCATGCTGCTCGCGTTGAGCGTCGCGTCGGCTTACGCGCTCTGGCAGTGGGAGAAGCGCTGCCCGACGGCGATCCTGCCGGTCGACATGTTCCGCAATCGCAGTCTCGCCGCGCTGTTCACGCTGGCCGTGCTGGGTGGCTTCACGATGTTCTCGCTGCTGTTCTATGCGCCGCTGCTGTTCCAGGGCGGCTTTGGCATGTCGCCGAAAGAGGCGGGGCTCGTCATCACGCCGCTCGTCGTATTCATTACGATCGGCAGCATCGCCAATGGGCGCATCGTCTCGCGCGTGCGCAATCCGAATCTGATGCTTTACGTGGGCTTTACGCTGCTCGCACTGGCGTGCCTGGGCGTGGTCGTCGCGACACGCGCCATGCCGCAATGGCTGTTGATGTCATTCATGGTCGTCGGCGGACTGGGACTCGGTTTCGTCATGCCGAACCTGACGATATTCGCGCAGCAGACAGCCGGCCGGGAGCACCTCGGCATTGCCACGGCGCTGCTGCAGTCACTGCGCATGATCGGCGGCATGATCGGCACCGCGCTGACCGGCACGCTGGTCAGCCACATGTACGCGAGCGGCGTACGCAGCGCGCTGGAAAACGATCACGCATCGCAATGGTTCGCGGATCTCGGCGACCCGCAAATTCTTATCAATCGCGACGCGCAAACCACCTTGCTCGGCCAGTTGACGCACGCGGGCCATAACGGCGCGATGCTGCTCGAGAGCGCGCGCGAAGCTCTCGTGGCGGCGATTCATCTGGGTCTGGCCATGGCGGCGATCATCGCCGTGGTGTCGGTCTGGCAAAGCCGCCGTGTGCCGCCGATCAAGCTCCAACGCAAGCTCGAACCCGTGATTCACGCGGACTGATTTTTTAGACTTATCGTTTTACTGACAGATCATGGAAGAACAGGACCGCGTCGCCGTCATGCAGCAATTCGGCCGCACATATCGGGCGTTCATGTCGGCCTTCGAGTCGCACGTCGGCCACCCGCTGCCGCGCTGGCGCATTCTGCTCGCGCTGCACGAGCAGGCGGGCGAGTCGTCGCAGAAACGGCTGGTGGAGCGCTTGCGCGTCGACCCGGGCGCGCTGACGCGGCAGTTGAAGACACTGGAAGGTTTGGGCTGGATCGCTCGCAGCATGGACACGCGCGACAATCGCGTGACCAATGTGCGTCTGACCGAAGCGGGGCAGTCGGCGACTGAAGCCAGCTTGCCGCGTCGCAATGCGTTTTTGCACGACACAATGGCCGCGCTGCCGGACGAGGCGCTGGGCGCGCTGTCCAATGCACTGAAGATGCTCGAGGTGAGAATTGGAGAAGTGGCGGCGACAGCCGGCGCTGCGGGAGCCGCCGCCGCCGGCGATGTCTCGCAGCAGGCAGCCGAAGTCGTGGAGGGCGAAGCACCGCGTCAACCTTAACGTGCCGTGCGCGGCTTGAACGACGCCGCACGCGGCGCTTCGGGGATCACAGAGCAATCGCTTGCTCCACGCATTCCGAAACAACACGAAAGGCGCGCCCCGATGTTTCAGGGCGCGCCTTTCGCAAGAAGAATCAGAAGAACGTTTCGATCACTTCCGTGACGCGATACGCCGGATCGACCACCAACACCTGACGCCATTTGTCGAACGTCAGACACGGGTGCGAGATGTCGAACGCGATCATGTCGCCCACTTTCAGATCGGCGCCTGCGGGAATCCGCAGATACGCATGCTGATCCATCAGGCCGAAAATCTCCCAGCCTTCGCTTGCCGCGATATCGCGCGGCGCTTCGTTACCCGGACGATAGTGGCGCGCCGGTTCCGGCATGCCCGCATCGAACGCGGAATCGCGTTTGCCAAGACCAATGATCGCGCGATCCGGCTCGGGAATCGACTGCACATACGCCCACAATTGCAGCGCGGGAAGCAGCCCTTCGCCCATTTTCTTCGCGACCGGATTACGGGCGAAGATGTCCGTCTGCGCCTTGCGATAGATGCCGACGTCGTGCGTCAGATAGCAGCCCGGACGCAGCACCACCTCGACCTTGCCGGTCTCCGACGCCTTCACGAATTCTTCCGCGACCACGTCGTACCAGGCCGATCCCGCGCCTGACAGCACGGCCGGCGTACGCGCAAAACGCCCTTGCTCGACGAGCTCGCGCGTGAGCGCGACCGCGCTCTGCAGGAACTCGCGCACTTCGGGCTCTTCCTTCAGCACACCTTCGTACAACTCGACGCCGGCGAGCTTCAGCGTGTCCGGATAGCGTGCAATCGCGTCGAGCACCGCGTTGCGCTGCCCTGCGTCGCGCACGCCCGTGCGGCCGCCCGGCACGCCGAGTTCGAGCAGCACCTGCAACTGCTTGTTCACCGACTTGAAAAACTCGCCCAACTGTTCGACGCCTTCAACCGAATCGACGAGGCAGAAGAATTCGAAATCCGGATCGCTCAACAACTCGGCGACCATCATCATGTTGCGGCGGCCGACCAGCTGATTGGCCATCAGCACGCGCGAGACGCCGCCGTGATAAGCCGCGCGCACCTGGTGCGCGGTGGCGAGCGTAATACCCCACGCGCCGGTTTCGAGCTGACGGCGAAACAACTGCGGCGCCATGGTGGTTTTGCCGTGCGGCGCGAGTTTGACGCCGTATTCGGCGACGAATGCCTGCATCCATTTCAGGTTGTGTTCCACCCGGTCCGCGTACAGCACGGCGGCCGGCAGGCTCACGTCTTCGTTCAGCAGGTTCCACTCCAGACGCGCGGCATCCGTGAGTTGGATGCTGGTGCCCGGAACCATGCCCAAGCCCTTGCTATAAGGATCAATCGTCGCGCCCTGATAGTTTGTAACTTTCATGTCTCCTTGCTCCATCGTCCAGTTAAATTGAATCAAAGTTGACTTTAGCATGTTACCGAAAGTACGATGGATGAAGAAATGTTATTTAGTACCACCGGTTGCTGAAGGGCGGCAGTCCGCCTTTGCTTAGCCTTTGCGCCACCTTCGCGCCGTATCCCACAGTCTGCAATGAACTCAACCGCCGAACCGCTGGCTTTCGACATCGTTGCGCGCATCGCCGAATGCGCGCCGGAACTGCGCTCGGCTGAGCGCAAGGTTGCCGCGCTGATTCTCGACGATCTGACGGGCGCTTCGCGCGCCAGCATCGGCGCGCTTGCACAGCAGGCCGAGGTGAGCGTGGCGACCGTGACGCGCTTTGCCAAGGCGGTAGGCTGCCGTGACGTGCGCGAACTCAAACTGCGGCTCGCTCAGGCTGCTGCGGTCGGTCAGCGCTTCCTGCAGCCGGGCGGCGCGGGCGACGCCCCCGAGCCGATCGCGACCCGTGTGTTCGACGAATTGCAAACCGCGCTGGCGCACAACCATCAATTGCTGCGTCAGGCGCCGCTCAGCGAAGCGGCGGCCGCGTTGCGCGCTGCGCGCATGATCTACGTGTTCGGCATGGGCGGCGGTTCCACCGCGCTCGCCGACGAAATGCGCTTTCGGCTCGTGCGCCTCGGCCGGCCCGTCGCGACTTATCAGGACGGCTTGCTGCAACGCATGGTAGCGAGCACCGTGTCGCGTGAATGCGTGGTGATCGCGCTTTCCACCACCGGGCGCGTGCCGGAAATGGTCGAGAACTGCAAGATCGCGCGCAGCTACGGCGCGACCGTGATCGCGCTGACCGCGCCGGCTTCGCCGCTTGCGCGGCTGGCCGATTGGGTCATTCCGATCGTCGCCTTTGAAACCGACTTCATTTACAAGCCGTCGTCGTCGCGCTACGCAATGATGATGGCGCTCGATGTGCTCGTCACCGAACTCGCCGTCAGTCAGGGCGACGAGAGCCGCGAATTGCTGCGCCGCATGAAGCACGCACTCGACACGCACCGCGGCGGCGGCGATCGACAACCGTTAGGAGACTGATCCATGCATTCGCATCCCGAAGCCGCCGATACGCTGATCGTCGGCGCGCAACTGTACGACGGCACGGGCGCGCCGCCAGTCGAGCGCGATGTCGCGGTTCGCGACGGTCGCATCGTCGCGATCGGCAATCTGTCGAACTGGCTCGCCGAAGAAGTGATCGAGGCCGAAGGCCGCGCGCTGGCGCCGGGTTTCATCGACGTTCACACGCACGACGACACGCATGTGATCCGCTCGCCGCAAATGCTGCCGAAGATCACGCAAGGCGTGACCACGGTGATCGTCGGCAATTGCGGCATCAGCGCGTCGCCGGTCGCGCTGAAGGGCGATCCGCCCGATCCGATGAACCTGCTTGGCGAGCGCGACGCGTTCCAGTATCCGACCTTCTCCGCGTATGTCGCAGCGGTGAATGCGGCGCGGCCGGCGGTGAACGTCGGCGCGCTGATCGGACATACGGCGTTGCGCAGCAACCAGATGGACCGGCTCGATCGCGCGGCGACCGAGCAGGAAATCGAGGGTATGCGCGCGCAACTCGAAGAAGCACTGGCGAATGGTGCGCTGGGTCTGAGTTCGGGGCTCGCATACGGTTCGGCGTTCGCCGCGCCGACCGAAGAAGTCATGGCGTTGGCCGAGCCGCTCGCCGCGGCCGGCGCGCTGTACACCACGCACATGCGCACCGAGTTCGACGCGATTCTCGAAGCGATGGACGAAGCGTATCGCGTGGGCCGTCACGCGCATGTTCCGGTGGTGATCTCGCATTTGAAGTGCGCGGGTCCGTCGAACTGGGGGCGCAGCGTCGAAGTGCTGAAATCGCTGGAAAGCGCGAGCCGGTTGCAGCCGATCGGTTGCGATTGCTATCCGTACAACCGCAGTTCGTCGACGCTCGATCTGAAGCAGGTGACGGGCGACATCGACATCACGATTACGTGGTCGGAGCCGCATCCGGAGATGGCGGGCAAGCTGATCAAGGAGGTTGCGGCGGAGTGGGGCGTTACGCAGCAGGATGCGGGCAAACGTCTACAGCCGGCGGGCGCGGTGTACCACAACATGTCCGAAGAGGACGTGCGGCGCATCCTTTCCCATCCCGCCACCATGGTCGGCTCGGACGGCCTGCCGAACGATCCGCTGCCGCATCCGCGCTTGTGGGGCGCGTTTCCGCGCGTGCTCGGCCACTATGCGCGCGACGCCGGTTTGCTGCCGCTCGAAGAGGCGGTGCGCAAGATGACCAGCTTGTCGGCGCGGCGCTTTGGTCTGGCGCAGCGCGGCGAGGTGCATATCGGCTATCACGCCGATCTGGTGCTATTCGACCCGGCCAAGGTGCGCGACGCGGCGACGTTCGAAAAACCGCAACAGGCCGCCGACGGCATCGACGCGGTGTGGGTGAACGGCGTGCTGTCGTACCGCGACGGCGAAGTGACGGGCGAGCGCGCCGGTCACTTCGTGGCGCGCGGCGCGGCGTCGAAGGGTGACGCGCACGGCGCGTTCTGAATTTTTGCTCGATTGAGTGATTGATTGCGGCGCGCTCGGCGATTCTGCCGCATGCGTGCCGGACTTTTTAAGGAGTGTGATGATGAAGCGTTATGGTGTTGAAGGCGGGAAGGGAACGGGCGGCCAGCATATGCCGTTTGCACGCGCGGTCGAAGCCGACGGCTGGCTGTTCGTGTCCGGCCAGACGCCGATGGAAAACGGCGAAGTGATCAACGGCGGCATCGTCGAACAATCGCATAAGGCGATCCAGAACGTGTTCGCGATTCTGAAGGAAGCCGGCTATGGCGCCGAGCATGTGGTCCGCTGCGGTGTGTGGCTGGATGATCCGCGCGACTTCGCGTCGTTCAACAAGGTGTTCCGCGAGTACTTCGGCGAGAACCCGCCAGCGCGCGCCTGCGTGGTTTCTTCGATGGTGATCGATTGCCGCGTCGAAGTGGACTGCGTGGCTTATAAGAAGCCCACGGCATAAGCCTGAACATTCAGCCGGATTGGTTCGCCGCAGCTTTGCATCAACTCGCCGCGGCGAACAAGCTGCTTTTTACTGCCGGGCCAGACGCATATTGTCCGGCATCGGCAAGTTGTAATTCGTGCGGAACGGATTGATGTCCAGTCCGCCGCGCCGCGTATAACGTGCGTACACCGCGAGCTTGACCGGCTTGCAGGCTTTCAGCACATCGAGAAAAATTTTCTCGACACACTGTTCATGAAAGCCGGTGTGATTGCGGTACGAGATGATGTAGCGCAGCAAGCCCGCGTGATCGATCTGCGGGCCGACGTAATGAATCTGCACGCTGCCCCAATCGGGCTGGCCCGTCACCGGGCAATTCGACTTCAGCAAGTTGGAGAACAGCGTTTCTTCGACCGGCGCTTCATGCAGCGCCGCTTTCAGCAACGATGCGTCCGGCTGATAGATATCGGTATCCAGATCCAGCCGGTCGAGCGACAAGCCTTCGAATTCTTCCATCTGCAATTTGCCGAACTCATAGGGCGCGGCCAGATGAACGGAGACGGTCGCGCCGCACGAAGCGGACACGTCGCGCTTGATCGTGTCGCGCACTGCGTCCATCGATTCGAACGCAGTCTGCGCGAATGAGCCGAGATAGAGCTTGAACGACTTCGACTCGACGATATTCGGCGAGTCCGCCGGCACGTAGAAAGTCGCCACCGCGATTTGCGGCTTGCCGCGCGCGTTCAGCCAGGACAACTCATACGCATTCCAGATGTCCGTGCCGAAGAACGGCAACTGCGCGCCGATGCCGATCGCCTCGCGCGCATTCTTGCGCGCGATCGGAAACAGCAGCGAAGCGTCGTATTGTTCGGTGTAGGTGGAGGCCTTACCCAGCGGTGATTGTTCGGGTGTCATGATGCGTTCACGATGCCACTCAGCACGTGCCCCGTCGCCGTCACGACGCGGGCCGATTCGCAGTGGCCAATTTGGTCGTCGAAGAAAAAGTCCGGCTCGAACTCGCGCAGAAATGCGCTCTTGTCGAGGCCGCCGAGGAACATCGCTTCGTCGATTTCAATGTTCCACGCCATTAAAGTGCGGATTGCGCGCTCGTGCGCGGGCGCCGAGCGCGCCGTCACCAATGCCGTACGAATATGCATGGGCGCGGCTTCATCCGCGAGTTTTTGCAGCCGGTGCAGTGCTTCGAGCAACGGCTTCAGCGGGCCGTCCGCGAGCGGCAGATCCTTGTTGTGAATCTCGTGGCCGACGAATGCGCGCAAACCGTCTTTCTGGAACACGCGCTCGGCTTCGTCGGAAAACAGGACGGCGTCGCCGTCGAAGGCAATGCGGATTTCGTCGGGATACTTGCTCGCCATTTTCGCCGATTCCGGCAAGACGCGCGCGGCGGGAAATCCAGCGGCGAGCGCGTCGCGCACGTCCTCCTGATTCGCCGACAGAAACAGCGACGCGTTCAACGGCTTCAGATAGCCAAACGGCGCGCCTCCGCGAGTAAACACGCCGCGTTCGATGGCGAGCCCGTATTCCCGGCACGAATGGAACGCCCGCAATCCGCTGATCGGATCGCTGCGCGAGAGGATCACCACTTCGACGCGATGTGCGCCCGCATTCAACGCCAGCAGTTTGCGGATCAGCGGAAACGCCACGCCCGGTTTGGCGGGCACGGCGAGGCGGTCGCGCTGCAGCGCTTCATAGGCTTGCAGGTCGCCTTCCTCGTACACGCGGTTCTCTTCCTCGAAGTCGAACAGCGCGCGCGACGAGATTGCCACCACCAGTTTGTCGACAAGCGAAAGAGCCATCTGCGCGTTTCAGTCCTAAAAGATCAGGCGAGGAATAAGCGATACACCGGGTTTTGCGTCTCTTCCCAGTTCGGATAGCCGAGCGTGGCGAGAAAGCGATCAAAG